>DASXLL010000012.1:0-22057 GCA_036496265.1 Pirellulaceae bacterium
CTGCACTTTCTGAAAACTTCCGTGTCGTAAACTGATCTGTCATGAAAAAAGGCTCTTCCATCATGCTGCGGTTGCTAAAAGCGCCGCACAACGGGAGAGCCAAGGATGGTTCGTTATCAGCCGCCGCAGGATTGGCAGCAATGGGTGGAGTGGTTGGCCGCTGGGTTGCACGCCCGCAATCGCTGGCGGCTGGGGTTGGTTCTCCTGGGGATCGTATTCGCACGGGGGCGACGGACGGTCACCACCTGGCTGCGGGCCGTCGGGATCAGCCACGACTTCGCCGATTATTACTACTTCCTGCAGCCCTTGGGACGCAAGTCCAAAGCGCTGGCGCTGCGACTGTTGGCCTTGCTGCTGGAGAAGCTTCCCACGCCGGAGCGTCTGCTGTTGGCGGTGGACGATACCCCCACCAAACGCTACGGCCCCAAGGTGCAAGGCGCGGGTATCCATCACAATCCTGCGCCCGGCCCGGCCGACCAGAAATTCCTGTACGGACACATTTGGGTGACGATCTCCTTGGTGCTCCGCCACCGGCTGTGGGGAACCATCGGCCTGCCGCTGCTCGGCCTGTTGTATGTGCGCCTCAAGGACATCAGCAAAATCCCCACCCAGCACGGCTGGACCTTTCAGACCAAGCTGCAATTGGCGCTGGCCGGACTGCGCGATTTGATAGCCGTGGCAATTTTGGCCAAAAAGACGGTGTGGATCGTGTTCGATGGCGCTTACGCCAAGCGAGCACTCCTGCGGCCGCTGCGGAAGATGGGCATCACGGTGGTCAGCCGACTGCGGAAGGACGCGGCTCTGTGGACGGTGCCCCCAGTGTCCAAACAGCAGGGCCGCGGTCGGCCGCGAATATACGGCCACAAGCGGATACATTTGCGGCACCGCGCCGCGCATCCGTCGGGCTGGGAGCAGGTGCCATGCTTCGTCTATGGTCAGTTCGTCACCAAGACCGTCAAGACATTTTTGGCTACCTGGCGACCGGCGGGAGGCATCATTCGGGTTGTGATTGTCAAAGAAGATCACGGCTGCCAGTTCTTCTTCTGTACCGATCCCGATGTTGCGCCCCGCGAGATCATCGAAGCGTTTGCAGACCGAGCGACGATCGAGCAGGATTTTCACGATGTGAAGGAAGTGTGGGGCGCGGGACAACAGCAAGTCCGCAACATCTGGACGAACGTGGCCGTATTCAATCTCAACTTGTGGGTGCATACGCTCGTGGAATGCTGGGCCTGGCACAAGCCGGCCGAGGAACTTTGCGACCGCAGCGAGTCCCCGTGGGACGATCCAGACCGCCGTCCGTCTCATGCCGACCGCCGCAATACCTTACGCCGCCAGACCTTGCACAACGAATATCTCTCACTCTCTGCAGTCCACCGCGCCTCGTCACAAATTCGGTCCCTTTACGAACGCCTACTAAAACTCGCAGCCTGATCTAATGCCGTTTTCAGAAAGTGCAGATCACAAAGATCGGAACAAATAATTGGTCACTCCGTTTTGTGCCCCTCCGTGCCCCACCGCCGCATCAAGTCGTGCTCGATTCCGAGTTGGTCGAGAATCCGGGCCACGACGAAATCAACTAAATCTTGAATCGTTTTCACGCCGTGATACCAACCCGGCATCGCGGGCAGAATAATCGCCCCCGCTTCCGCGGCGCGGCGGAGGTTGTCGATGTGGATGAGTGAAAGCGGCGTTTCGCGCGGCACGAGGATCAGCTTGCGGCGTTCTTTCAGATGCACGTCTGCAGCCCGTTGAATGAGGTTATTGCTCGCGCCGTGCGCGATTCCGCTGAGCGTGCTGCCAGAACAGGGGCAGACAACCATGCCGCCTGTGAGAAACGATCCACTGGCTGGAGCAGCCATGAAGTTTTGGTAGTAGTGATAGTGCAACCGGCCTGCCGCCTTCTCACTCGCGCTCGCGGACAAGATGACTTTCGAATCGAACGACTCCAAATCGATGCTGCGACCGAGTTCCTGTTTCCAAACCGCCGCGCCCGAGGGGCTGATGATCAGATGGACTTCGCGACCGGATTCCACCAGCACTTCCAAAAGCCGCGCGCCATAAATCGCGCCGCTGGCGCCGGTGATGGCCACAACGAGCGGCAAATCGGCGTTCGAATCGCGGCTGGACATGGCGCTATTTTACTTCCGCCCGGCATACAACGTCGCAATTCCAAACGTCAGCGGCCAGTATTTCACATTCTTCAGGCCCACGCCGCGCATCCGCTCGGCGAGCGCCTCGCCGTCAGGAAATTGGGCGACCGTGGCCGGCAAATACTCATAAGCGTCCGAGCTATTGCGAGCGAAGAACTGCCCGATCCGCGGCAGGACGTAGCGGAAGTAGAGCAGATAAAATCCCCGCAGCGGCTGCCACCGCGGCGTGCTGAATTCCAAAACCGCGACTTGCCCGCCCGGCCGGCAGACGCGGGTCATTTCCGCGAGACCGCGATTTGTGTCGGCAACATTGCGGAGGCCGAAGGCGACCGAAACAATCGCAAACCGGTCATTTTCGAACGGCAAATGCTGAGCGTCAGCCTCAACGAACGTCAACTCCTCGCCGATCGCCATGGCAGATTGCTTCCGCCGACCAATTTCCAGCATCTCGCGGCAAAAGTCAGTCGCCACGATCTCGGATTTGCCGCCAGTCGCCCGCTGAAACGCAATCGCCAAGTCGCCCGTGCCGGTGCAAACATCCAAAATCGGCTCGCCGGGAACAGGCTGCAGCTTCTTCACCGTCCACCACCGCCAATAGCGATCGACGTTGAGCGATAGCAGGTGATTCATGCGGTCGTAATACGGCGCGATCTCGCCGAACATCCGCTGCACCCGCTCGCCCGATTTGTCGATTGCTGTCGCTGTCATGAAGGACTGATTAAAAATGGCCGTCGGAGCAAAAATCGATCGCGGCTTTGATCAACGATGTAAAGTCGTTTTCCGCAGCCGCGATCGTCTTAACTCGTTTTCAGAGCATCGCTTGCAAGCGTCGCACGGACGCTCCCCCAGCCTGCTGGCAACATTTTTTTCGCGCTTGTGCCGCCCAGCAGTTCTGGTTATTAGGTGCTCGCTCCCAGTCTGCAACCGCAGACCGTAGCACATTGTAACCGCTTGCCTGGTTTGAGGAGTCCATGTCGCTTGCCGAGGCTGTCCGGCCCGTTGTACCCCGCCCGAATTCCCCTGCTTCCCCCCCCGCCGCGCGCCCGCCCCTCCGCATCCGCCGCGTTCCGCCGCGCGACGATCTGGCCGCCTCCGTGGGCGATGCCGCGGGCGTGAGTGCAATGATTGGCCTCGGCGAGACGTATTTCGCGGCGTTCGCACTTGCATTGGGCACAGGTGAGACGTTCGCAGGGCTCGTAGCAACTCTGCCGATGCTGGCAGGCGCGGCGCTGCAGTTGGCGACGCCTCGGTTTTTAGCGAAACAGCGATCGTATAAAAAATGGGTCGTGGCGTGTGTCTGCGTGCAGGCTGCGTCGCTGCTCTTGATGCCGCTGGCGGCTTTTTTCAGCGGAAGCTTGGCGGCGATCTGCATTTTTGCAGCAGCGACGTTCTATTGGGCCGGCAGCCAGGCTAGCGGACCGGCGTGGAACACTTGGGTTGAAGAGCTCATTCCGCGGCGGCTGCGGGCGCGGTTTCTGGCGGCTCGCGCGCGAATCAGCCAGGCTTGCACGCTGGGAGGATTTGTCTTCGGCGGACTGGCGCTGCAAGCGGGCAAATCCAGCGGCTGGCTGCTGGCCGAATTCGCCGTGATTTTTTTGATCGGATCGAGTTGCCGCTTTATGTCGGCCTGGTTCTTGAGTCGGCACAGTGAGCCATCGCGCGGTCGGTATTCGTTGCGGCAGGTGCCGATGCGGGAAGCGCTTTTTCGCTCGCACAAGACTGGCGGTGGGACGCCAATTATTTTGTACTTGCTAGCAATGCAAGCGGCGGTGCAGATTTCCGGCCCGTATTTCGCGCCTTACATGCTTGGGCAGCGCGATATGAGCTATTTGAGCTATATGGTGCTGGTGGGCATCGGATATCTGGGCAAAGTCATCGCGTTGCCGCTGTGGGGACAAGTGGCGCACCGCGCCGGCGCACGCCGCTTGCTGTGGATCGGCGGCACTTCGATCGTGCCGATCGCAGGGCTGTGGCTCGGCGGCGATTTTTTCGCCGGGTGGCAGATGAACCACGTGCTGGAAGCCGGAGTGGTCGCGATTCCCGTGAATGTGTCGGCGGAATTCGTTTATTTGGGGTTGGTGCAGCTGATCTCGGGAATCGTGTGGGCGGCCTACGAGCTGGCGATGCTGCTGATGTTCTTCGAAGCGATCCCGAAGCAGGATCGGGCCAGCGTGATGACGTATTACAACCTCGGCAACGCGGCGGCCCAGGTCACCGGCGGTCTCATTGGCGCTGCCATTTTGCAAATCGGCCACGAGAGTCATGCGGCATATCTCGCCGTGTTCGGCATTTCGTCGCTGGTGCGGCTCTGCACCGTGCCGCTGTTGCGGAGCGTCAATTCTCAGCCGGGCACGCCGCGGCAGCGGACAAGCCCGCAGCCGACCATCGGCCTGCGCGAGACGCCGGAGCCTGTTTGATGATCTGGGCCGCCCAGACCGCTCGTCAGTTACTATGATACGGGTATGCAACTGGCATCACCCTCCGAGCGACAGGCGTTCATTCAAATGCCGCGGCAGATGCTGCGGCAGCATCAACTTTCGCGGCTGCAAAAATTGCTTACCGAAGTGGTGCCTCATAACCGGTTTTACGCCGAAAAGTTCGCCCAGGTTGAAGGCCTGCCCCTAAAATCACTCGACCAGCTCCAGCAGCTTCCGTTCACGTTCAAGGATGAGTTGGCGACGGCGACGGCGGCGCACGGCCATGAATTCGCGGCCAACTTGACGCATCCGCTGGCACGCTATGTTCGTTATCACCACACATCCGGCACCCGCGGCCGACCCATGCCGGTGCTCGATTCGGCCGACGACTGGCAATGGTGGATCGATTGCTGGCAGTTCATTCTCGACGCGGCGGAGATCGGGCCGGAGGATCGAGCGGTGCTCGCGTTTTCGTTCGGGCCATTTATTGGCTTTTGGAGCGCTCACGACGCACTGGTTGCTCGCGGAGGGATGGTCATTCCCAGCGGCGGAATGAATACGCTGGCCCGCGTCGAATTGATTCATCGAACGCGGGCTACGGCTTTGCTGTGTACGCCGAGTTACGCGCTGCGGCTGGCTGAAGTGGCCCGGGAAAATCATATCGACCCGGCGTCGCTCGAAGTGCGGCGGATCATTGTGGCCGGCGAACCAGGCGGTTCGGTGCCGGCGGTGCGGCGGCAAATTGAAACGTCTTGGAATGCATCGGTCATCGATCACGCCGGAGCTTCGGAGGTCGGGCCGTGGGGTTATGGCGATAAAACCGGCCGCGGTCTATTTGTGATCGAAAATGAGTTCATCGCCGAGTTTTTGTCGCTCGCCACGGGTGCCGCTGCCAAAGACGGCGAGTTAGCCGAATTGGTGCTGACGACACTCGGCCGTTACGGCAGCCCGGTCATACGCTATCGCACCGGCGATATCGTGCGGCCGCGGTTTACTCCCAGCGAGGAGAACCATTTCACGCTGCTGGAAGGGGGCGTGCTCGGCCGAGTCGATGACATGCTGATCGTTCGCGGCGTGAATATCTTTCCGAGCTCGCTGGAGCAGGTTGTCCGGGCGTTTCCGGAAGTCGTCGAGTTTCGTTGCACGGCCGTGCGGCAAGGAAGTCTCGACGAATTGCTCGTGGAGGTCGAGGACCGGCTGGAGAATCCGGAGCGGATCGCCCGCGAGCTGCAACTGCGATTGGGACTGAGAATCGATGTCCGCTGCGTCCCGCTCGGCTCGCTGCCGCGCTTCGAGGGCAAGGGCAAGCGATTTCACGATCAACGACCCGTGACCCAGCCGGTTTAGTGTCCTGTAATTGCGATCATGAATAAAGCTTTCGTTCGCGAGCCCGATACGACCGACGTGTTATGCCCCAAGTGCGGCTCCGCGGGAACCTCGGCGCTCCGCGCTGCTTTTGAGCACAACGTCCCCGCCGAAGCTCGCCGCTCGCTCGCCGCAACTACGTACTTCTGCTCCACGCCGAACTGTCCGGTGGCTTATTTCGACGCCTTCGAGGCAACCGTTCCCACAAGCGCGCTCGCTCATCCGGTCTATCCCAAAGGCCCACGAGCGCCGCTGTGTGCTTGTTTTGGCCTGACAATCGACGATGTCGAAGCCGACATCGCCGACGGCACGCCGACACGCATCCGAGCACTGCTAGCAAAATCAAAATCGCCGGAGGCCCGCTGCGAGGAGCTTTCTCCCACCGGCCGCACCTGCATTCCCGACGTGCAGCGCTGCTATTTCAAGCTCCGCGGCCGAACCTAGTAGGTCCCGTCCGCCGGCCGGGACCTTGAGCCGCGGATAAATGTTGCCTTGGCCGGATCCTTCCGTGGTCGCCGGCCGAATCAAGGCGTGATAGCAGCCCGTTGCTCTTTCCGCTTTTGGCTGGAATTGATACATGTTCGCGGCTTGTTCGCAAAATCACGCGACTATTTTCGAATGCGGCATTAGCGCATGCGCCTCGGTGTTTATTCATCGCTGCTTTTGATTCTCGCGCCGGGCTGCGCTCAGCCGTACTTGAATTCGCACATCGAAACCGTCAACACGGAATACCGGCAGCTTGAAGACTACGTCTATTCTCTGGAAGAAGAAAACGCCCGGCTGTGTCAGGAAATTGAGGCCCTAAAGTCAATCAACGCAACCGGACGGTTGCCCAGCGGACAGCCGGCGAAGACGAATCCGTTCCGCCGGTCGCCACTGGGCACTACGCCGCGAACGCGGGCCGATAGTACGCCGGCCGAAGAAGCGCCAATCATCGAACTCCCGAGTCCGTCACCTTCGACGACCAGTCCCGGCAGCCGCTCGACCACCAACCGGCCGTCGCTCGCACCAGGCGAAGAAAGCGCGCCGGCTGATACGCCCCCTTCCATCGAGCCACCTCGATTGCAACTGGAAGTTCCTCTGCCCAAAACAGAAGATTTGCTGCCGGTGCCACCAGCCGGCCGCGATATCAGTATTCCCAAACCTTCCGACCCGATTTCACCCAAACCGACCAACAAAAAAGTCACGCATCTGTTTTTGAATCCGACGTTGACAGGCACGGCCGATTTCGATGGTCGTCCGGGCGACGATGGATTGCGAATTGTGCTGCAGCCGCGAAATTCGGACAATGAGTTCGTCCCAGAAGCGGGTCCGCTATCGATCGTGCTATTGGATCCGGAGCGGCAGGGCGAAGCAGCGCGCATCGCCCGCTGGGATTTCGATCAAAGCAATAGCCGGCAGCTCCTCGCCGCCAGCGACAACCGCGGCATCAAGCTCGAAGTGCCCTGGCCCGCCGCCGCGCCGCACGCGGATCACTTGAAGCTCTACGTCCGCTATGAAACGGCCGACGGCCGCAAGCTCACGGCCGACAAAGACATCTATCTCAGTGCTCAGGCGACGGCGATCGGCGGCTGGACGCCACGAGCGCCAGACGAAGCACGAAATTCAAAGCACGAAGCACGAAGCAAATTCGAATGAACGAATTTTGTTTGTCACGAACTGTTTACCTCATTTGAGCTTCAGTCATTCGTGCTTGTTTCGGATTTCGTGCTTCCGATTTTGGATTTCCTAACCGCCGTATCCCCGCGGATGCGCTTGAGGCCAGCGCCAAGCCGTTTCGACGATCGATTCGACCGTCTCGTACTTGGGTGACCAATCGAGCAGCTTGCGAGCCAGCCGCGAATCAGCAATGAGTTCCGGCGGATCACCCGGCCGTCGAGGCGCGATTTTTTCGGGAATCTTGTGGCCAGTGATCTTGCGGCAGGCATCGATCACCTCGCGGACACTATATCCCCGGCCCGTGCCCAGATTCACTTTGATTGACTTGCCAGCCTGCAATCGATCAAGTGCGGCCAAATGGGCCGCGGCCAAATCATCGACGTGGACGTAATCGCGAATGCAGGTGCCGTCCGCTGTTGGATAGTCGTCACCAAAAATACTGATCGATTCGCGCTGACCGAGAGCGACTTGGAGAACGATAGGAATGAGATGCGATTCGGGCGTATGGTCCTCGCCGATCTTGCCATCCGGCGCGGCGCCCGCGGCATTGAAATACCGCAGCGCGGCGAAACCCAAGCCGTGTGCGCCCGCGTAGTCGTCGAGCATGTGTTCAACCACTAGCTTGGAAAATCCATACGGATTGATCGGCTGCTGCGGCGTCGTCTCCGCAATCGGCATTTTTTCCGGCGTGCCATATGTCGCCGTCGTGCTGGAGAAGACGATCTTGCCGACGCCCGCCTGCCGCATCGCTTCCAGCAGGTGAAATGAGCCGACGACGTTGTTGCGATAATAAAGTTCCGGCTTCTCGACCGACTCACCGACGAGCGCCAGGGCCGCGAAGTGCATCACAGCTTCGATCTTGCGATCTTTGAGTACCGTCGTGAGCTTCGCCTCGTCGTTCAGGTCGCCCTCGACTAAGAGACCCGCCGGTACTGCCTTTTGATGCCCCCGCGACAAGTTGTCATACACGACCGCTTCATGCCCCGCCGCGAGCAACACCCGCAGGCAGTGCGAACCGACGTAACCAGCCCCTCCTGTCACCAAAATCCGCATAAGCGTCAAACTCCTTGATCACTTTTTACCACAGAGGTGCGCGGCCACAGAGAGGAGAAACCGATTCAATACTACGTCGTTTTCCCGAGAACCGCATGCGGACACTGAAACCAAAACTAGTTGCTCCGAAGATCGTGGCCACCGGCGGGCAAGCCCAGCGGTGGATCGGCGCGTGCCTCGACTATCTGCGAACAGAATGCCACCTCGCGGCTAACACCATCGAAGCATATCGGCGCGACCTGCGGCGGTTCAATGAGTGGCTCGGCGGCCGCTACGCCGCGAAGCTGAACGTCCGCGACCTGTCGGACTACATGGCCTGGCTTCCCGGGCAAAAACTCGCCCCGCCAAGCATCGCCCGGCATATCGTCGCCGTCAAATTATTCTTTCGCTACTTGCAGCTCGAAGGGATCGTTCGCGACAACCCAGTCGAGCTGCTCGGCACGCAGAAAACCTGGCAGCGCGTGCCGGAAGTGATGTCGGCAGCCATCGTCGATCAACTATTGGCTGCGCCGCAGCCGTACGACGCCTATTTTCGCCGCGATCGGGCACTCCTCGAATTACTGTATGCCACCGGCTGCCGCGCCTCCGAAGTTTCTAACCTCAAGCTCGCCGATCTACACCTCAATGAGCGATACTGCCTGGCCCACGGCAAGGGCAGCAAAGACCGGCTGACACCCCTGGGCTCCGCGGCCGTCACCGCCGCCAGCGATTATCTTGCCACCGAGCGACCAAAACTCGCCGAGGGCCGAGGCAATCCGCCCTGGCTGCTGCTCTCCCGGGGAGGCAAGCGGCTGCGGCGCGAAGCGATCTGGCTCCTAGTCAAGCGCTATGTCCGTCGCATCGGCGCCAATCCTGACATCAGTCCCCACACGCTTCGCCACAGCTTCGCCACGCACCTACTCGCCGGCGGAGCCGATCTCCGCCAGGTCCAAGAACTTCTCGGCCACGCCAGCATCGCCACCACGCAGATTTACACCCACGTCGATCAAACGCGGCTCAAAAAAGTCCACCGCCAATTTCATCCGCGGGCTTAGGAACGGATTTTTTACTCAATCCGACAGAGACAAGCCGTTCACTTGGAAAGCTTCGCAGGCGGCGGGACGTCGGGCGTCCAGCGGAAGACTGCATTGTCAAACGGATTATCGCTGACGAACCACGGAATTCTGCCGCGCGCATCAGACTCGCCAGTCTTGGCTGGCATCTGAGCCGGCAGCATTGGGTTACGGTGCAACGCTAATTCTTCAGGCGTTTCCGGGCGCAGGTACATCCGCTGAGCATCATCTTTATTCAGCGGACGAGCGCCGACGCGCCCGAAGACGGCGATCTGATTACCTGATTCATCGACGGCGCGGTCGCGGTCAAGCGCTTCTGTGATGGCCAGCGCCGGGCCATTTCGCGGCATGCGGCGCGTGGCAATAAGCACCGGCGTCGGCCGCGGGCTGAAACCCGCGTTGCCCGGCGTATCGGGATTGGTTAGCTGCACGATGCGGAGTCCGTTGCAGCCGTCAGCCAAATATGCGAACTGGCTCGTGTACGTGATGCCGAGCTTCACGTCATTGAGGTCGTTGATGCAGCCGCCGGCGTCGAAAACCTGGTCGATCACCGGCGTTTCGGGCCGAGTAATATCGACAATGACGAGGCCCTGATGCCCGGCGGCGATGTAGGCGTACGTGCGGGCCACATAAACGCTGCGGCAATCAGCCAACGGCAAATGCGCAATGGGCCGCGGCCGCGAAAGATCGGTGACATCCAGGACATGCAAGCCATCGAGGGCACAAACGAACGCGTGGCGGAATTGAACCTGTACGGTGCGAGGCTCCGGAATCTGGTCTTCGCCAATCACCGCCGTGACATAAGGATTAAGCGGGTCCTCAAGATTAATCACAACGAGGCCGGCGTCACACGAGATGTAAGCGTAGCTGCCGACGATCGAGATCGCCCGCGCACCGGCGAGCATGCCTCCAGGGTTATACGTCAGCTCCCGTTCAAGGAAGTTGTTGAGCGGATTGCCGTCGAGCAGCGTGCCCGCGCCGACGAGGATCAAGCCTTCATATCGATCGACGAAATACACGTGGGCATAGATCGCGTGAACGGCTTGCTCGTGGTTATCAGCCGATTGCGTGCGCGTGGGATCAGGCGCGAGCGTCGTCGGCGCCGCGATCCCCGTGGCATAACGCGATGGCACGTGAAATTGCTGACCATACGGTGAAACAGGAGCGGTCGTCATCCGTTGTGAGAAGCCCTTGTGGTCGATGAACGCGATGTCAAACGCGCGGAATCCGTCCGCGCCGCAGGCGGCATACAGATATTCACCGCGAGCCTGCACTTGCAGAATCTCTGGTTGAATCAGTGGATGCAGGAGTTGGTCGCCGATGTCGCGGCCCGGATGCTCATGTCCAAGTTGCAGTTGCGCGCCACGGGCCAGGTGCTGCTGAAATCGCTGCGGAAACGCGATGGCGTGCAGTGAGCTGCCGATCACCGCTTGCGGCTCATCCTGCTCAGTAACAACAACTGCTTCAAACCCGCCCGTTCCTGCCGCGACCCAGCAATATTTCCCCATGAAGTTCGTGAAATTAGTGCCCTGCATCAGAAGCTGGGCCATGATCGCGTTGTTGTCGTTGTTTTTCGACAGGTGACAGTCCGTGCATTGCTTCGTCTCGCTGGTGCCCGGAGCCGGATTGAGATTGTGCTTGTTCCCGCCGCGAACCGTGTGCGGCACATTCGTGCTGAAGGCAATTCCCGACAGGCCGCAGCTCGAAATCGTCTGCTGCTGGTGATAAATGTCCTCGCGGTTGTTATTGTATGAGCTAACATGAATCGCGCATGACGAGCGAGCCGGCCCGATTCGATTGCCGGTCACGAGGCCATCGCGGCCGAGCATATACACATCGTCGCGTAGCGTCTGGAAGTTGTAATTGACGAGGTTACGCGTAACGTCGCCTTCATTATGGAGCGCCGGAGCCTTTCGATTCGCTTTCTGCGGCAGGTGACAGCCGAAGCAGCTTGGGTTCCACGACGAATGGCAGGCGATGCAGCTCATGTTCTTGTTCTGATGAGCGCACTGATGGCCATCGACGCGTTCATCCGGGTCCGGCTGACCGCCCCACAGCAATTGTCCGCCATCATCCCACCGCACCGTCTTCGCCGCATGCGACTTCGCGTTGTAATCAGGATGATCCGGGCGGATCGTGTTCGCCGTTTGCTTGATTTCCCACCATTTTTCCGGCTCGACCATCGACCGCTGGATGAGCTTGTAGCGCGGCGCGCCGCCGGCGCCCGGCACATCGGCCTTTAGCTCGAAGCGCGGTTGTCGATTCGGCGCAGGTGTGCGCAGCGAAAGCAAATTCGTCCCGCCGGGCGGAGATGCCGGGCCGCTCGTGGCCATACGGCCAGTCCGCTCGATGCGCTCGGGCGCAGTCTCGCCAGCAGTGCCATGGCAATCAATGCATTGAATTTCGATTGCCGCCCGCACTTCGCCGTAGAGCTTCGTGTTGCCGTGGTTGTCTTGCCGGAAGTGGCAATCGACGCAGTGCATGCCTTTTTCGAGGTGAATGTCCATCAAGTGCACGGGCACATCGTCGCGGTGCTTGCCGGCAAGCTGCTCGTGCTTCGTCGGCTCGCCCATCGCTTCGCGAAGCTTCTCGGCCGTGTATTGGCTGATCTTTTCGCCCTTCCAATCGAGCAAATGGCCCTGGCGGTCCTTTTTGAAAACCGCGCGGAACGCCCAGCCGTGACCGTGAAAGTCGGCGAATTGCGTGTGCTTCGTGACTGAATTGAGATCGGTGAGATTGGCGAGGAATTGCGGGTCGGACCAGTTGCCGCGAGCGGCCGTCTCGTCGGGGTTGAACATTAGCGACTGCGTGTATTGCTCCGCAGTCGGATTTTTCTCAACCGACGGATACATGAACTCCCCGTCGGTCTCGTTGTCCCACCACATGTAGCCCAGATAAGAATTGACGACGTTCGTGCCCGGGTGAATGTGACACACGATGCACTGGCTCGTCGGCACCCCCACAGTGAAACGGTGCGAAATCGGATGCCCCGGCTCATCCTTGGGAATCATCGGATCAACGTTTTTCACGAGCCGCCCGTCGGCCTCCGCCGCGGCCGTGCCCATATTGCCAAATCTGGCATAGGGACCGCTGTGAATGCGCGAGCGGTCGTTGGCATACACCACGTGACAGCCGGTGCAGCCGCTGGAGCGGTAATCGCCCGCCTTATCGTTCGTGCCGAGGAAATTGAGTGTCGGATCGAAAAGTCTCGTCTTCTGCAGGCCGATAAAAACCGGGTCGGTGCGATTTTCGGTGCCCAGGCCGCGCAGCGAGAGACGCGTGCGGGGCCGCCCGGATTCTTCAAGCCGCTCCGGCACGCCAATCTCCGGTCGGAAACGACCGCCTCGCTCGAAAATGCGCAGCACGTTGCCCGGCTGCGTGATTTCAAACCGCGGCTGAGGATCAAGGAACGGCAGAACTCCCTTACGAGCCACCTCATACTGCATCAGCGCGACATCGTCGGGCTTCCAGACTGTTTGCAGCCGCTGCGGAACGCCGGTCGTGCTGTAGCTTTCGCCATACCGCGCCCATTTGTCCGGCACGGCGCCATTGTTATAGAGAGCCGAACCCCACAGCATGCAGCCGTGAGTCATCATGCCCTTTCTGACTTCCAGCACTTCGCGAGCGTGGCAAGCTCCGCAGCTAATGTGGGCCACGCGGAGATCGCCCGGGTTGACGAAGCGAATAAATTCAGGCGCTTCATGATTCAGCAGCGCGTAGGACCGCACAGGATTGCCCGACGTCGGCCACGCCGCCGGCAGGCACGGCTGCACATGGGCCATTTCCTTCGTCGGCGCGTTCGGGTCGCCACCATGGCAATCACAACAGCCCAGCTTCACCGTCGGCAGGTCGTGCATATCGTGAACGCCCTGATGGCAATTCACGCAGCCCCAGCTCTTCCGCATCACATCCGCATCGGTCTGGCGATAAAGCTCTTCCGCCGTCATCGCGCCCGGCGGTAAAGGAAAGGGTTCCACTGGGCGCGCCACCACCGCGGATGGAGTCACTTGCGCATTCTGAAACGAAGCCGGCGCCACCGGCGCAGTTGGACCGTGCGCAGCAGCGTTCTGCTTTGCCGCCGCCGGTCCAAACGGCCACCATTGCCACTGCCCCGGCTCGGCTCGAGCCGAAGTCGCAGCAATCGCCAGAATCAGGGCGTTCGTCGGTCCGATTATGAAATTCGAGAATCGCATCCGTGCTTCTCTGCGGTAAACAGGTTCGCTAGTAAGTGACCACTGCATTGATAAACGCCGCGCCCATGACATCGACTTTCCCAACCAGCGGGTTATAAAGATCCCGAAAACCGCCTGCTGGCAGCAAGAACGACGCGCCACCGGTGAAAATAATGTTGTTGTTCAGCCGCGGCCGATATTCGCCGCCCAGGCTGAAGTCGGTGCCGATGTGGTCGGAAATGTCGCCTTGGAAGACGAATGTCTTGAGCACTTCGGTCTGGTTGAACCACAAGAAGTTGACGTTGCCGATCAGCCGTAGCTTTTGCGTCACTTCCGCGTCCATGCCCAGGTTGATGAGCTGCAAACCGGGATTCACGAAATTTTGCTGGCCTTCTGTCTTCGTGGCCCGCAAGTCCGGCACGAGGCTAAAGCGGTTGGTCAGCTCGACGCCAAACAGTTTGATCTGTTGCCGCTGCCAGTAGCTGAATTGCCCGCCGGCGAACTGCGGATTGTCGAAAATGGTATCAAAGCCCGTCGCGTTATGATCGTTCGGGTTGGAGTCGCCGCTCGCGAAGAAATACGACGCCCGAAATCGCAGCCAGTCCGGACTGTACGACAGCTCGAGCGCGAACATCTGCGCGTTGATGTTCTGCGGCCGGCCAGCGATCGGATTCAGATCGTCCTTGCCAAGCACCCAATAAAATTGGTGCGAAATGTTGATCTGGTTGATATGGCCATCGCCCGCCCAGCCCAGATAATGCGAGCTAATCGTATGCGGAGCAAACACGCCAACCGGCGCTGGCCGCACGAGAAAATCATTCTCGTCGAACTTCGTGCTCGGCAAATCATGGTTGAAGTGGTAGCTCATCTGGGCCGTATAGCCGGGCCAAATGAAGTCTTGCCGGTAATAGTTGGCGATGTACGTATTCTGGTGCCGGTCGTTGAACGTGTTGAGGAAGCTGTTGGTGTCTTTCTCAGTTTGATCGACGAACACGAGGTTGAATTGGTCCCGGTTGGAATTGCGATTGCCGAACAATCGCACCATGCGGTTGGTGTCGGCAAAGACAAATCCGCGGAAATCGGATACGAAAAGCTGGGAGCCGGCCCGCACGGACGCGAAATCATAATTCGGACTCAGATCAGCGAGCTTTGTCTCGAAAAACCATTCTTCGAGTGCGTAGTCGAAGCGCGTGCGGGCCGTCCCTTTGCGGACATCCGGGCTCACCACGCCCAACTCGTCCACGACGAGATCATTAATGTTGAAGATCTGCGTGACCTTGATCCGCCAATCGGCCGGCTTAAACGCCCCATCGCCATGCACCAGATCGAATGACAACACCATGTTGTCTTGCATGAGGAACTGATCCGGATCGCCAAAAAATTCAGCCGAGTTCGGGTGGGACGTGCTTTCGAATGGCGTCGTCGGCGTTGGCACCTGCCGCGCTTCGAGCAGCAAATCCTCGGTGGCCGTGACCGTGAGGAAATTGTTCTGACCGACGATCGGGTAATCGCCTTTGATGACGTTTTGGCGATACGGATTGCGCACGTTCCCCGGCTGATACGGATAATCCTCCGTCAGCGGATGGCCGCGGCCGTAGCGATCCCACTCGGGAAAGCCGATCCGCCAGCGGTCTTCCATTGGCACGAAGTGGCTGTCCTGCTGCATCTCGCGCGGCAAGATTCCTGACGGCCCGGTATAGCCGAGCGGCGAATCGACCGGCCACACGAGCGGCGGCACATAGCCATCGTCCACAATGACGCTCGGCAGGCCCGCGAAATCTTGTGGCACACGATCGAGCGACTGATCGCTGAGAATTTCGGGGCCGGGAAGCGATTGTGCATTGACCTGCGACGACGTCAGGAGAATCGAGAGTAGCACGCACGGGAAGCAGACCCGTGCGGCCCACTTCAACGCGCGCAGCAGCAACCCGCTTGCGCAATAGCTCCAAGATGTGCCCCCCGGCAACTGCATCGATCACAGCCTCAATGTTTGCGCAGGGCGATCCGTCGCCCTGGCAAGGTGTATCGAATGAATCGACCTTGCTGATTGCGTCAATGAAATCAAATTTTCCGGTTTTGCGAGCCGATGCCAGACAGTGGCTGACCACGCGCCCCCTGTCGTACTCACTGAATGACTTAAGTCATTGTGACCACACCATTTGCAGTCGCTGGGGGGCTTATTTCGTGGAGACGCAATAAGCGATATGTGGCGATCCGCCCCGCGAATCCATACACTGAAACTCCATAGGTTTTGTGCGATTTAGCACGGCCGCCAAAACACCGAATATGAAACACCGCGACCAGCGATCAAAGCTCCAACGAAAACACCAGCGCACGCGGCTGATGTGCGAGAGGCTTGAGCCGCGATTCCTGCTGGCGGCGGACGACGGAACGGACGCGTCGAGCCTGCTCGACTCGCTGGATTCGCTGACAATCACTTCCGATGACGACAGCGCCGAAGTGGCCATCGATAGCTCCCTGGACAATGACCCCGGTTCGCTGGCAGCCTATTTGAGCGATACGCAGCTCAGCATCGATGCCGCCGGCGACGACCCAGGCGTCGATGCGGTTCAAACCCCCGGACCGCGCCACAACGATGTCGATCCGCTCGATGTCGATGTCAGCGGCACGCTGACGCCGCTCGACGCGCTGCTCGTCATCAATCATCTCAACTTCGGCGATCCTTCGCTGACGCAGCCCGACGATCCATCCGCGCCGGGAGTTTTTTACACCGATGTTGACGGTGACGGTCAAATTACCCCGGCCGACGCCGACGCCGTAATCCAAGCGCTAAATAGCGACTCCAGCGCTCCTGGCATCGCGCCACAGGCGCTAGCGTTGGCTGCACTGGCCGAAGGCGAGGCAGCGCCACCGCCGGTACACACCTTTGCTTCACCGCCAAGTCCCATTCCACCGACCGACGCCGCCAAGCCCTACATCACTTCCGCCGAAGCCGACAACCTGCTCTCGCGTGCGGCGGGAGCCACCAGCAGCCAAGACGCGATCATCGCGATTGTCGATCGCGGCGGCAACATTCTCGGTGTGCGCGTCGAGCAGGGCGTCCTGAACAACATTCATGATGAGGCGACGCTCGTCTTCGCCATCGACGGTGCCGTAGCCAAGGCCCGCACCGCCGCGTTTTTCGCCAACGATCAAGCCCCGCTCACCTCGCGGACAATTCGCTCGCTCAGCCAAACCACGATCGCACAGCGCGAAGTCCAATCGAACCCGACAATTCCGAATCCGAACGATCCAAATCAGAATCCGTTCAACGAAGCGAATGCCATTTCGCACACCTACGGCCCCGGCACAGTCGCGCCAGTCGGCGTCGGCGGCCATTTTCCGCCCGACATCGCCCACACCCCGCCCGTCGATCTATTCAACATCGAGCTTCAAAGCCGCGACGGCCTGACGCGCCCCGGCGCCGACGGAATCAAAGGCACGCCGGACGATTTCACGCTCAGTAACCGGTTCAACGTGCCAACGGCTGATCTGCCAATCATCAATGGCACACCCTACGACATTCCCGCGCCCGAATCGTACGGCGTTCAGTCGGGCCTGGAGACGCAAGCGATCGGCCGCGGCATCGCCACGCTGCCCGGCGGCATCCCGCTCTATAAAAACGTTCCCGATCCAGGATTCAATTCGCCAATCACGCTCGTTGGCGGCATCGGCGTCTTCTTCCCTGGCAACGACGGTTATGCCACGCATGAGCAAGGATTCATTCAGGGCGCAAATCAAACGTCCGCGCAGCGTCTGAATGCCAACAAGGAGCTCGAAGCGGAATACATCGCCGCCAAAACCGCCGGTGTTGTGACGATTGGGCAACCGTTGACCGGGTACACCTTTCCCTTAACTCAGACGAGCCGCATCGATCTGGTCGGCATCACGCTGGAGATCATCGGACCCAACCCAACTGGCAAAAATCACAACACGGGCCTCGTCACGGTTCGCAAATATGGCCAATCGCTCGGCTCGGGCGATCCCAACAGCGGCCAGAACCAGCAGGTCGATCCCGCTGGCGATCTCACGATTGACGGCCAGCCCGTGCCCAACGGCTGGCTCGTTGAGCCGCACGATTCGCCGCTCGGCGGCATCACCCAGGCCGATGTCGAGAAGATCGTCAACGATTCGATCGCTCAGGCCAATCAAACACGAGCCGCGATTCGTTTGCCAGCCGGCCAACGAACCAAAATGGTCATTGCCGTCGCCGACAAGGCCGGCAATGTGCTGGGCCTGTATCGCATGCCCGATGCCACCTTCTTCTCGATTGATGTCGCCGTTGCCAAGGCTCGCAACACGGCTTACTACGCCGATCCGACGGCGCTGCAAAACGCCGACAAGGTCGATGACGATTTGCTCGTGCAGCGCGGCGTGGTTACGGTCAAGCAGCTCAACAAGCTCGGCGATAAGAACAACGGCGGCGTCATTGGCACGCCGGATTTGTTCACGAGTGCCAAGAGCAACACCCGCGCTTCGACCGCCAATGGCCTGGCGTTCACCAATCGCACATTCCGCTACCTGGCCGAGCCGCGCTTTCCGTCCGGCGTCGATGGCTCGCTCCCGCCCGTGTTCTCCATCATCAGCGATCCGGGAATTAACCGCAAAACGGCCGCAAACATCGGCGCGCCGATGCCGGCGGATCGGTTCACCAGCGTCATGGGCTTCGACGCCTTCAATCCCAGCCGCAATTTCCACGATCTGGGCGATGTCATCACCCCGGCGCCGGGCGTAAACACCAATCCGCTGGCCAACATGAACGGCATCGTCTATTTCCCCGGCAGCACACCGCTCTACAAGTCGCAAGTGCTCGTCGGCGGCTTCGGCATTAGCGGCGACGGCGTCGATCAAGACGATGTCGTCACCTTCGGGGGCGAAGCCGGCTTCGCGCCGCCTGCCAATCTGCAGGCCGACAACGTCTTTTACCGCGGCGTCCGCCTGCCGCAACAAAAATTCAACCGCAACCCGACGGGATAAGCGTCAGCTTCAGGTTCCAAGTTCCAAGTTCCAAGTTCGCTTTGAGCCAAATTTTCTCCCAATCTCCCAATCTCCCTCTCTCCCACTCCCATGTCACGGCTGCTCCTCGCCATCACGATCGCCGTGACCCTCGTCGGCCCCGCCCTCGCCGATGAACCCTTCTACTTCGGCCATCGCACAAGCGACGACCTCCCGCCGTTGACCGACGAGGAATTGGGCTCGCCAAAGCAACAGGCCCTGCAGCAGGCCCTCGCCGGCGATCCTTACGGCCACCGCGGCGGCGATCACGCCCGCGCCGGCTGCGCAATGAACATTCGCCGCTTCGCCATACCATCGAACACCAAGCACTACGGCGGCTACCTCGTCGGCGGCGGCTTGCCGATCCGCGGCGATGGCCCGACGCTCGACGACGGCACTTTCGGCTGGGACTATTTCGGCATGACCTTCGCCAAACGCATCGCCCTCAACTGGTCCCACGGCGCTCGCTACCAAGGCGGCACGGGGGCGTATAAAACTGACGGGCCACGCGTCCAGCGGCGCTAGGAGCGGGTGGGCGGCGAAGCGCTCACTTCTGAAGAGCGCCAGCCGGGGTACTTTTCGTAAGGCGTTTGCCGGCCATTCGTTGCGTCAAGAGTTCCGTTTGCGAAGCGCTCACCTTGAGCAGTTCGTGAGACCTTGGTGAGTGGCGGTCGAGGCTTGGGTGCGCGGTTGGTGAGGCCTGAGTGAGCAGCAAAGCTTGCCATTCTGGCAAGAGAATCTACACGAATTTTCAAAGAGCGAGGGCCAATTTGACAGTGGCGACGGTAGCTTCCCAGCAGCTGCAAATAGTGTACCAATGTTCAAATATAAGAATGGGCTAAATCTTGCGCTTATCGATGGCGGCAGCCGCGACGAGCGCTATCAGAGGAATTAGGGGGGCACGCATCCGCAGGTTGGTCCAGTAGAACGTGTGAACGGCGGTAAACGCGATGCAGAGCAAAACGCCCCAAATCCACGGCGACGCGAAAAGCTTCCACCGCAGGCGCCAAACGCCGATTGCGGCGAGGAGATAAACGCCGCAGTACCACATACACGTTGCATAACGGAGCCACCGGCGTCCGATCGATTCATCCGCCGTCAATTTGTGCGGAAGCGGGGACCAAAGCTGGTTGATGCGGTACGCACATGCAAGAGCAAACTGACTCGGCTCCTTACGAATGGCAGTTCTCGCTAAACGATAACAAAAAGCATCGTAAGTAGTCTCTTGATCGCGCGGCTGCACCATCCACCAAAGAGCCCATTGGAAATACAAGTCTTCGTCTAGCAGGGCACTATCCCACGGGGAATCCTGTTCACGATCCCGCAACCATTTATAGAAAAATTCGTTGTTTCCCAGAAGCAGCGTGTATCCTCCATGCGTCGTAGTCACCATCGGTTTCCCAAACACTCGATAATTCCGAATCGCCCACGGCGACATCACCGCAGCAGCAATAATTGTTAGTCCGGCAACGTTTGCCACACGCCAAGGCAAGTTGCCAAATTTGAGATTTGGGATTTGGGATTTGAAGGCAGGTCCGCCGTGAAGAAAAAGCATCGTGACCGCAATTAACCCCAGCCACGGCAAAAACGTCGGCCGGCATAGCACCGCCAGGCCAATCGCCCCACCCGCCATCGCCGCATTGAATGGCGTCCGCGCCGCATCAAACCGCGCTAAGCACCACAGCGACAAAATCGCCAAAAACGCCGCCAGCGTTTCCGTCATCACCAGCGCCTGCTGATTCAGCAATATCGGATCACACGCAACGATCAGACTGGCGATCACCGGCGGCCACGTGGCATTTGTAGGGTGGGCTGCGCCCACCATGTTTCCAAAGCGGTGGGCACAGCCCACCCTACGCGCCGTCAACCACGTCAACCAAACCGTGGCAACGCCGAGAACCAGATGCAGCACACCAACCTTCACCAGCGAGACGTGCTGCCGATCCGCTGCCCGCAAATTGCTCAGCACCACCGGATACAGCGGCGGGCGGTATGCCGTGGGTCGCGGGTGCCAATCGGCCGTTTGCGGCGTCAACTTCCCGAGCGCAAACTCCCCATGCACGATCAAATTCTCGGCAATCTCCCGATAGGCATCGGGATCCTGCTCCAGGTTGCCGCGCATGAACCACAGCACGGTCCCGCGGACCAGGAGCGTAAAAACGAGCAACCCGGCCAAAAGCCGGCGTTCTGAGCCGAAAACCGACTTACCGGGAGGCTGACGCCTCCCGCTCGCCTTATTGGTCGCCGGATCACCGGCCGGCGACTGCTCATGTTCGCTTGCTGCCATAAAAATCGCTTATGCCGTTCAGTTTGGCAGCCGCAAATTGACGTTGCCAGACGTTTGACTTTCCACAAAATGCTACGTTTGATAGAAGTAGAGCCGCAATAACAGCTTACGTCGCAGGGCAAACGCCTTCCCGGCAACCGGCATTCGGCTTGCATTTAACCGGGGCGTCAAGCAAAGCTGCCAAAGCAGGCATTCGCAGATCGAAAATGTCCCTCTTCACTCCCCGACTCCTGATCACCGACGACGATCGCGATTTTCGCGAGACGGTGGCCGGCGTCTTAGCCGATCGGGGATTTGAGACGCTCCAGGCCGGCGACGGCGAAGAGGCGCTCAAGATCGTCTGCCGTCACGAAGTGCATTTGATTCTGCTCGACATGCAAATGCCCCGGCTAAACGGCCTCGACACCATCGAACGCATCCGCGGCGTAGGTTGGGCTCTGCCCGCTACCTCGACGGGCGAGAATGTCGACGCGTTGGCACAGCCCTCGCTGCGGTTTCCACCCTGGATCCTCATCTCCGGCGCACTCGACGATCAAATCGTCGCCCGCGCCAAAGCCGCTGCCGTCTTCTCCGTGCTTCCCAAGCCGCTGCGGCTGCCCGACCTGACCGGCGCCGTCGCCAATGCCCTCGAACAAGCTTACGGCTGGCGGGCTGCCTAACATCGCGGCTTTCAATCGCCGTGATTGCTTCGCTTCTTACACGGCTGTACGCTGCTGGGCATGAGAACCACGCTTTCTGCGTTGCTAATAATTCTAATTCCTCTAACCGTCTCGCGAGCCGACGACACGTCGCTCCCCAAAGCCTGCATCGACGGCAACGGCCCCGGCTGGCGCTCGCTCGGCCAAGACGATTTCGTCAACGTCAACTGCGACCCGGACACCTGGTCGTTCAACAACGGCCAAAT
>DASXLL010000013.1:0-2044 GCA_036496265.1 Pirellulaceae bacterium
ACATTAACATTTTTCGCGATCCACGATGGGGACGCGGCCAAGAGACTTACGGCGAAGATCCATTTCTGACTGGGCAGATGGGAGTTGCGTACGTTACCGGATTGCAAGGCAGTGATCCAAAATATCTGAAGGCGCTTTCTACGCCGAAACATTTCGCTGTGCACAGTGGTCCTGAACCGACCCGTCACACCGTGGATGTAACGGTTTCAAACCACGATTTGGAAGACACCTATCTGCCGGCATTCCGCACGACTGTAGGGGTCGGCGCTGGCTCCGTGATGTGCGCTTACAACTCAGTGGATGGCAAGCCGGCTTGCGCGCAGCCAATGCTGTTGCAAGAACATCTGCGCGATGCCTGGCACTTCCAGGGATACGTGGTATCCGACTGCGGCGCCGCCAGCGACATTCAGACAGGTCACCACTATGCCAAGACCATGGAGGAGGGCGTCGCCGCTGGCGTGAAGTCGGGCATGGATATTATTTGCGGCATACCCATGCCCGCGGTGACCGTTGAGCGCGATGCGCTTGTCGAAGCTATTAAACAAGGGCTGCTCTCCGAGAGCGCCGTTGATCAGGCGGTGAAACGACTGTTCACTGCACGCATGAAGCTAGGCATGTTCGACCCGCCGGATTCCGTTCCTTATGCCAAGACACCGCTCTCGGAGATTGACAGCGAGCCGCACCATCAACTGGCTCTCCAGACTGGACGCGAGTCGCTGGTGCTATTGAAAAATTCCGGGCATTTTCTGCCACTCACCACCAACTACAAAACTATCGCGGTGATCGGCCCGAACGCCGACAGTGTGGATCCCTTGCTGGGCAATTACAATGGCACCCCGTCGCATCCAGTGACGATACTGGCCGGAATCCGCAAGCGATTTGCGGATTCCAAAGTGCTGTATTCCCTTGGCTCGTCTCTCGCTGGTCCGCCGCTGTCCCCCATCCCGGCGAGAGCCTTGAAAAACAACTCCGGCCAGCCGGGACTTAGCGCCGAATATTTCAAGGGCGCTCCCCAGGGTTCGCCTGTGTTCAGCCGCACCGATGCCGGCATTGATTTCATGTGGCGCGAGGGTGCTCCCGAGTTGAAAGATGGATTCTCCGTCCGCTGGACGGGGACGTTGGTTGCGACGGCAAGCGGCGACTACCAGATCGGGTTCACCGGCACCAACGCTTTCCATTTTTGGTTCGACAATCAATTGATCGGCGAGTCGTGGTACGGCGACACCGGCAAGACGCGTACAAAGACGCTGCATCTCAACGCCGGTCATCCCTACGCAATCAAGATCGAATGCTCGCAGGAGGCCGGACCCGGCCTCGCGAAATTGGTGTGGCACGAACCGGCGGACAATAAGGAATATCTGGAGGTAGCGAGGCAAGCTGACCTGATCGTCGCAGTTCTCGGCCTCGCAGGCGAACTTGAAGGCGAAGAAATGCCGATCAAGATCGAAGGCTTTAGTGGAGGCGATCGCACCAGCCTGAATCTTCCCCGCGCACAGCAGCAAGTGCTGGAAGGTTTAGTCGCTACAGGAAAACCCGTTGTCCTGGTGTTGATGAACGGCAGCGCTCTGGCCGTCAATTGGGCCGACCAGCACGTCAAGGCGATTCTCGAAGCCTGGTATCCCGGCGAAGAAGGCGGCACTGCCGTCGCTGAAGCTCTGGCTGGAGATTTCTCGCCCGGCGGCCGCTTGCCACTTACGTTCTACAAATCGGTTGACCAGCTTCCCGCATTCGAAGACTACAACATGAAGGGACGCACCTATCGCTACTTCAGCGGCGAGCCGCTTTATCCTTTCGGCTTCGGCTTGAGCTACACAACGTTTGAGTACGCCAATCTGAGCTTCGACAAACCGTCCCTCGATGCAGCCGACAACCTAACCGCCAGCGTGGATGTGAAGAACTCCGGCAAGGTAGCTGGAGACGAGGTGGTCGAAGTGTATGTGTCGCATCCGAAAGTGGAAGGGGCACCGATTCGCGCGCTGGCCGGATTCCGTCGCGTGCACCTGGAGCCGGGCGCGACTGAGCACGTCGCGATCACGGTCCCGAG
>DASXLL010000014.1:0-29931 GCA_036496265.1 Pirellulaceae bacterium
CTCTGCGGTTAGCTGCGGACCCACATTGACTGCCAATCCCGTCATGACGCCAGCCTGCCAATAATATTGAAGCGGCCATCGTCATAACGCACCACGCAAAAATCACCAACCTCAACTGCAAACGGCTAAACTGTTACCAAAGTTCAAGGTTCAAGGTTCAAGGTTCAAGGTTCAAGGTTCAAGGTTCAAGGTTCAAAGTTCAAAGTTCAAAGTTCAAAGTTGAGTGGGGAGTCAAGATTGAGTGGGGAGTAAGGAGTAAGGAGTAATCAGGACATCGGTGGCGCTAATATTTGGGGGAGATTTTTTTGCAAGGCGGAAGTGTTAGTTTGGTGGAAGGTGTTGGTGTGTCGGCGATTAGGAAAACTAACGTGTGTTAACCGGCGCTAACCTTGAAAGTGGTGTTAGCCGGTGTGGTATTGGTGGTTGGGAACGGTTTCGCCAGGAGTCAGAGGGCCAGCGGGCCAATAGCCGGTAGCCTTCGAGTGAAGGCGTGCGCCTCCCAAAGCTAGATTGCAAAATGGGCGAAAAACCGGACCAAATTCTTGGCGATTGGGGCAAGAATTCCGGAAATATTTTGAGCGTGTCGGCTGAGTCGGCTGGTGGCGGCGACCGGGTAGGAATGGCGAAGTTTCTTGCGCTGCGGTCCCCCACGGCGTCGCGGGACTACTTTAGGAAGCGGAGGAGGCGGGATTGGAGGCGGGGGAGTTTTTGGCGAATGGTCTGACATTCCCAGATTGTTAGGACTTGCCAGCCGAGGCGGCGGAGGGCGCGGAGGTTGCGTTTGTCGCGGGCGGCGTTGTTCTGGATTTTGGCGAGCCAGTATCGGCGGCGTGTGGTCGGGATGCGGCAGCGGCCGCAGGAGTGCATGTGCCAGAAGCAGCCGTGGATGAGGATGATTTTTTTGAGACTGGGGAAGACGAGGTCGGGGGAGCCGGGGAGGGAGGGGAGGTGGAGGCGGTAGCGGAAGTTGAGGGAGTGGGTGAGGCGGCGGACGACGTTAAGGCGTGTCTAGATCGCTTGGAGTGTCATCGACGACTTCGAGCGCGGGTTCGGTGTATTTTTCTGGCATCACGTATGTCTTGCCGTTGTCGAGCATGTAGACGCATGCGACCGGATCACCGGCGCTGGGATGAATGAAGATCACCCAGCCGTGCGGTCGGCGCTCAATTTGAATGTCGGGCTTGTCCCAATCTTGCCAATTATGGGTACCCATCAAGACGCGAATGCCTTCGGACTCATGCATGAGTACCGGAACTCGTGGCTCAGCAAAATCTGGCGGATTGCTATGCTCGTCGTGAGGCTGAGAACCGACGTAGGTGGGCACCGACATTTTCCACATTGCCGGCTCGTCGTACCTGATTTGTTTACCGCCTCTCAGCTGATCTCGTAAGTCTCGAACCTCTTGCTTTGAAAGCGGCGTATGTTCTCCAAAGTCGTAAATCGACTGCAACCACCGCTCGCCCTCGGATAACTCATCTTCCCAAGCTATTAACGCTGCGAAAATTGTCGCCATTTGTCGATCGGTTAGCTCCATTGCATTTCCATTCTTATCGGCAGCAGATGCTCCTAATTTGGGAGCAGTGTACCACGCTCCGATAATCGGAGCAATGCAAAAGTCAGTTCATACCAAGGAATACAAGGCGCTTCGGGCCGAGCTCCGCGCGGCGCGAGAGGGAGCGGGGCTATCACAGCGCGATTTAGCGGCGAAATTAGGCGTGCCGCATAGCTGGGTGGCGAAGGTGGAGGCGGGTGAGCGGCGGATTGATGTTGTTGAGTTGGCTTGGTTCTATAGCGCTTGCGGCGAGGATGCCGCTGTCGCCACGAGCGAGTTGATAAAGCGATTCGGCCTTGGCAGCACGAACAAGGGGCGTCGGACATGACGCCCTTAGAACCTGGGCGGCGCGAAGCACTTTTGAGTTGTTTTCGCCTTCCACCGCCGCAGACGATGGTGGCTCGCAAATCGACGCTGACCAACGCGTTCGTCAGTGCGCTGATTCCAAGCTTTGAGGCGACGGCTGAGGAAATCAACGAAGTCCTTAGCATTCTCGGGCTTGATCCGTTTGATTTGCGCTGCTGCTACTGTGGCGGACATTGGCACACGTGGGATCATTTGCGACCGCTGGTCACGAAATGCAAGCCGACGGGTTACGTTACGGAGATTGCTAACTTGGTGCCTTCTTGCACGCCGTGTAATTCCAGCAAGGGTGCGTCGCCTTGGAAGAAATGGATGTTTGGAAAGGCCAGGGGATCGCCGCTAAGTCGGCGAATCGCTGATCTCGAATTGCGGGCGGCTCGCCTAACTCGGTTCGAGACATGGCGCGAGCCCATCAAAGTTGATTTCGAAGCTGTGCTGGGGGCCGCAGATTGGAACAATTATTGGTCGTTGCACGATGCCGTAATCAGTGACATGAAGGCTGCTCAACAAGTCGCAAATGAACTCCGGAAGAGGGTCGAGGAATCACTTCATGCGCAACGCCGTGCAGTCGAGTCGCAGTTCTTGGCAAAGGATGAGAATTGTGGGGCGGCTATGGCAGGCGATCAATCGTAGGTCACATGCGCCTGTTGCGATAATTTGACCATTTAGCCGCGGAGCGGCACAGGAATACAGCCTGGGGCTCTCAGCCCCAGGGTTAGCGAAACCGTTTAGTTATTTTTTCTAGCCGCGAAGCGGCGCAGGATTCGGCTGATGTCGAGCACGCTAACCAATCTGCTTTACCACATCGTTTTCAGCACCAAGAATCGGGAGCCGATTATTACCAAGCCAATCCGCGCCGATCTTTACAAATACATTGGCGGTATTATTCGCGGCGAAGGTGGAACGCTGCTGGAAATTGGGGGCATGCCCGATCATGTGCATTTGGTGGTGCGATTCAAGGCGGAGCCATCGGTTGCGACAATGATCAAAATTATCAAATCGAAATCATCAAAGTGGCTAAATGAGCAGGCGAAGCGGCCCGGTCGATTCGAATGGCAGCGAGGTTACGCGGCGTTTACGGTGAGTGTGTCGCAGTTGGAGAACGTGCGGTTGTATGTGCGAAATCAAGAGCAGCATCATCGGCGGAAGACGTTTCAGGAGGAACTACGGTTGCTTCTGGAGAAACACGGCGTGGAATATGACGAGCGATATTTGTGGACGTGAGGGTTAGTCTCGTCCTGCGCCGCTTCGCGGCTGATTGGTTTCATTTGTGGATTCGAAACCTGGGGTCGAGACCCCAGGCTATACGCCTGCGCCACTTCGCGGCTCACCAAACATCGGCGGCAATGAATGGCTATGCCGCGACGTTGTAGCCGCGTTTGTTGAGGGCGAGGAGGGCTTTCTCGAAGTCGCTGCCTTCGTTTCGGAGAAGGAAGCCGACAACGTTTTCGAGGAGGATGAGCGGGGGTTTGCGGGATTTGAGGCCATCGAGGAGGTCGATGAGGCCCCAGAAGGCGGAGGATTCTTTGCCGCTGAGACCTTCCCAGCGGCCGGCGATGGAGAGGTCGTTGCAGGGGAAGGAGGCGGTGAAGAGCTCGCAGTCGGGGATGTCGCTGGGCTGGAGATTGTGGATGTCGCCGACGACGAGGTGATTGTCGCCGGGCCAGTTGTCGCGGTACATCTGGGCTTTGTCTTCGTCGATGTCGTTGGCGAAGATGACATCCCAACCTTGGCGCTCGAGGGCGAGGCGGACGAGGCCGATGCCGGCGAAGAATTCGGCGGCGCGGGGTTTTTTTGTTTCCGCCGGCGATTTGCCGGCGGAGAGCACGTATTTACGCTCGGCGAGGCGCTCGATGAGGACCTCCGAGCCTTCTACGATCTGATGATGGCGGTAGAACTGCCGGATCGACTGCCGGTCGCGGAGGAATTGGCGCGGTTTGCCCGTTTTGGCGTCGCGGGGAATGTCGGTGTAGATCGTGCGATCCAGTCCCGAGAGGGTGATTTCAATTCCGTGGCCGTTGACGCCGCTGCGCCGGGCTGGGCCGACGGCGTCAGCCGGGAAAAAGTCGAGGTGTCCGCCGATGTAGAGGTGGTTTTGGCGGAGGTTACCAGCGGTGACCTGGAGAATCAGTTTTTGAGCCACTTCAGCGCTCGCAACGGCGGGTGAGTCCATTCGTTGCTAGCTAAATGTACACAATCTCAGTTGGGGAGGCCACGGATAGGAAAATCGAGGTCTGGCAAGGTTAGCGCGGCTATTTGTTGGCCTCCCGCTCCGCCGCGAGATTTTTTCTCCCGCCCGCAATAATGCGGCCTGCCCGCGCATCTAAACATTTGTACCAATGCGCAAAAATGCCGCCCTGAAGCACCTAGCCCAGTTCCGCGTTTTTGGGCATCAGGGATCAATAAGGTCCCGAATACGATATGAACCAACTTCTAATTCCAACCGAGCAGTCTTGCGGTAAAAAACAAAAAAATCCGGCCACACCAATCGTATGCATGATTATGCATAGCCATGCATGTACAAATGTATCATAAGACGTTTAGTACCAATCACTTCCGAAATATGCATGACACAAAAAAATCGAAAACGCATGCATATGCATGCGGAGTTTGCTCACCCAAAAGAGCAGGAATGATTAATTTTGGGGCAAACCGCGTAGCGCCGCGAGAGTCGTGCGGCTTAGAGATAAGCAGCGTTCATACGGCAGGCTGGAAGCCTACCCCACGAACCGAATTGGCAGGCTGGAAGCCGACCCTACGGTTGCTGCTGGTACTTTTCTTCGTACTTGTGATAGAGCGTTTTGTGCCGGTCGTTGAGATCGATTGGACGGCCGGCGATGTAGGCGGCGGTGATTTGGGTGGGGGTGTCGAGGGGGTCGCCGGTGGAGATGAAGAGGGTGGCGTCTTTGCCTTTTTCGAGAGAGCCGACGCGGTCGGCGACGCCGAGGATTTGGGCGGGGTAGAGCGTGATGGATTTGAGGGCTTCGTCGGCGGAGAGGCCGAAGCCGATGGCGGCGGCGGCGTGGTAGGGGAGGTTGCGGACGTTGTTGGCGCCGAAGCGGCCGCGGGCGGAGATGCAGTAGCGGACGCCGGCTTTGGCGAGCTCGGCGGGGACGGAGTAAGCCGAGTCGTAGCCGTCGCTGCGGCGGCGGGGCAGGCGGTAGGTGCCGCCGACGATGACCGGAATGTCGTTTTTCTTAAGGAGGTCGGCACAGCGGGGCGCGTCGTAGCCGCCGGCGATGATGAGTTTGAGGCCTTCGCGCTCGGCGAAGGCGACGGCGGCGTTGATCTGCTTGATGTCGTCGGCGTGGACGATGATGGGGAGCTTGCCGGTGAGCACGTCGGCGAGGGATTCCCAGCGGGCGTCGTGCGGAAACTTTTCGTTTCGGTCGGCGTCGCGGGCTTTGAGGTAGGCGCGGGCGTCGGCCAGGGCCTGGCGCATTGATTCGACGCCGCGATCGGAGGTGGCGGGCGTTTCCTCCGCGCCGCCACGGCCGCGACGACCGCTTGCGGATTGGGGCCATTGGATATGGAGGGCGACATCGGCTTTGAGCGTCATGTCTTCCCAGGTCCAGCCGTCGTGCTGAATGACGCCGGAGCGGCCGGACATGAGGCCGCCGTAGGGAGCGGTGAGCGAGAGCAGAACGCCATTGGAGCGCGTGACCGGAATGATTTCGCTGTCGGGATTGACGGCAACGACGGCGCGGACGTTGGGATTGAGCTGGCCGGTTTCCTGAGCGTCGATCGTCGCGCGGATCGAGTTGATTTCGACGAGGCCGACGTCGCTGAGGGCTTCGAAGAGGCCGGGATAAACGTGCTTTCCGCCGAGGTCGATGGATTCTGCGCCGTCGGGCACGGCGACGTTTGCGCCGATGGCTGAGATTTTGCCACCATCGAAAATCAGCGTGGCTTTTTCGATGACTGGGCCGGTGATGGGGTGAATCGTCGCATTTGTAAGCGCCACCGGCTTCTTCTGCGGTGCACCGGGAACCTGCGGATTGGCAAAGCAATGCGAAATTGGGCCAAGCAGGAACAACGTAGAGGCGACGAGAGTGGCGAGCGGGTGAAACATGGGAATTCGTTATGGATTGGTTTTTGGCGATTCACCGGGAGCAGGTTTGCTCCCTGCTAATGGAGGTTTCAATGATCGTCGTGCTCGTGGCAGGCTTCATCGTGCCGCGGCCAAAGCTCCCATTCTTCGGCTGTACGCTCGGCCTGAGACTGCATGGTTTGGCCGGAGTCGAGGATTTTCTTGATGAGGGCGGTTCGCATCTTGGCTTGCTCGGTGCGGAGAGCGCGGTCGTCGTCGCGGTCGAAATACTTGCGGCCGTCGATCCACGTCTCTTCGCACCGCGAGCGGACGGAGAGCGGGTCGCCGGACCAGACGGCGAGGTCAGCGTCTTTACCGGCTTCCAGCGAGCCAACCCAGCGGTCGATGCGGAGCTGCTTCGCGGGATTGAGCATCACGAAATTGAGCGCGTCCTCCGCCGGCACGCCGCCATATTTAATCGCTTTGGCCGCTTCATGGTTGAGATGCCGGCCGAGCTCGTCGTCGTCGGAGTTGAACGAGACGATGATTTTTTGCCGGTGCATGAGTGCGCCGTTGAATGGAATCGCGTCGATGACCTCGAATTTGTAGGCCCACCAATCGGAGAACGAAGAGCCGGTCGCGCCGTGCTTCGCCATCGCGTCGGCGACCTTGTAGCCCTCCAAAATGTGCTGCAGCGAGCCGATGGTGATCTGGTGATTGTCGAAAATGCGAATGAGGGAAAGAATTTCGTCCTGGCGATAGCTATGGCAGTGAACCCAGCGTTTTTTCTGCAAGATTTCGGAGAGGGCGTCGAGCTCCAGGTCGCGCCGCGGGGGCAGGCCGGTTCGCGACGAGTTCCAGCGGTCCCATTGAGCGGAATAATCGCGGGCCCGCGCGAAGGCGTCGCGGATGATCTGCTCGACGCCCATCCGGCTTTGCGGATAGCGCGTCGAGACTCGCGCGTCCGAGAGATTGCTCTGTTTCACGTTTTCGCCGAGGGCGAATTTGATTCCCGGCGGAGCATTCGCGAATTTCATCTCCTCGGCTGCCAGCCCCCAGCGGAGCTTGATGACCTGGTTTTGCCCGCCGATCGGGTTGGCGGAGCCGTGCAGGACGTTGGCCGCGGTCACGCCGCCGGCGAGTTGGCGGTAAATCGTGATGTCGTCGGCGTCGATGAAGTCGCCGATACGGACTTCAGCCGTGATGGCCTGGCTGCCTTCGTTGACGCCGCCGTCGGTGGCCATGTGGGAATGGCAATCGATAATGCCCGGGGTGATATAGCGGCCTTCGGCATCGACGATCTCCGCGCCATCCGGAATCGTCACGTCTTTGCCTATCGCGGCGATTTTGCTGTCGCGGACGACGATGGTGCCGTTCTGGATGATGCCGGCGGGGCCGCAGGTCCAGGTCGTGGCGTTCTTGAAGGCTACGATCTTCGACTGCTTGGGCAGCTCCGTGCGGCCGAAATCGCCGAACGGATAATTGACGGCGTACGAGGCTTTCGTTTCTGACTTTTCGTCGTCTTTCTCGCCCTCGCCCCGTCTCTCCGCGTCTCCGTCATCCGCCTTCGCTTTCGCCTTGCCCTTTGTTGTCTTCGCGCCCTTCTGCTCCGCCTGTCGCAGCTCCTGCGGCGAAAGTTTCGCCGTTCGCGTGCCTGTCAACTTCTCGCTCGTCCCATCGGACCAGACGATGTTGCCGAGCAGCCGCAGTTTTTCGCCGTCGGAGGAAAGCACGGTCGCGGAAGCTCGGGCCAGTCCCTCCTTGCCGAGCGATTTCCCCTCGAAGCGAAAGCCGAGCTGCGATTCGGTCACTGCAACCTGGCTCAACCGGATTTCTTCGGCCTTGGCGTCGCCTTCGGCCGGCTTGGTCAGCGTGCCGTTGAGTTGGCGGGTGGTTCCGGTGATTTTCAGATTCAATTTCAGCGTGCGGCTGTCATCGCCGCTGAGTTCAAGCTGCCAGGAGCCGCGAACATCGGTCACCGGCGGCCGCTCGATCTCGAACCGGCGGCCATCGACCCAGGTTTCGAGCACTTTGGTTTGCTTTTTGAACAGCTCGCCATCCGTGATGACCAGGTTGCCTGCCATGCCGGGGGCGATCTTGCCGAGGCGCTCGCTCATGTTGAACAGCGATGCCGGCGTCGTGGTCACTGCTCTCAGTGCGCTATCGGCTTTTAGCCCGCGTTCGACTGCTCGCCGGACGGCTGCCAAGAACGTGGCCTGATCGCGGAGGCCATGACTGGTGAGTGCGAACGTGACGCCGGCTTCGTCGAGGCGGGCGGGATTCTCGGGCGCGATGTCCCAGTGCATCAGGTCGGCCAGCGACGCATCGAGCGAATCCTCGACCGTGGCCACGCTCGGCGGCTGCGGGAAATTGACTGGCAAGATAATTGACCGACCGGTGGCGGCGATTTCGGAGAGACGACGATATTCCCGTCCGGAGCCGTGGATCACCGCGTCGAGGCCGAATTCGCGGGCGAAGCGATCGGCGCGCAAGAAAAACTGCTCGTTGGATCCGTCGATGATGGCAGGCTGGTCGGCGGCGAGGCACGGCGCGAGGGCGTCGAGCGAATCGTTCCGCTCCGGCCGCGGGAGTTTCGAATCACGCTTATAAGCGGCCCACGCTTTGGCGTACCAGTCCGTATCGAGCATGGTTTGCCGCGCCAGCGCCACTGCACCCATTGGCGAGCTGGGATAACTGCCGCGTTCCTGACCAAAAGAGACAGTCAGCCGAAGGTGCTGGCCGATGCCGCGCTTCAATATCACGCGCGAATTGTCGCCGCCGGCGGTGGTGACAACGATGCTTTGGCCTTTGATGATTCGCGTTCCGGGGGCGACGAGTCGGGCCGTGATGCCTTGGCTGCGGAGTTTGGTGTTGAGTGCATCATCGGAGGTGAAATGCTCAGCCGCGTCGAGTTGCGGACCGACTTGGGCGTTCCAACCTGGCGCGCCGGGCTTGGCGGCATCCGGCGGAATCGTGATTTCGCCGTAAGCATCAATCAGTCCGGCGTAGGCCGTTTTCCCTGAAAGATCGATAACGCGTGCATCGGCTGGCGGCTTCGTTTCAGCGCCAACCGCCTCGATCACGCCGTCGCGAATGATGATCGTCCCTTTTTCGATGACGCGCGCGGGCTCGGGGACGATGCGCACATTCGTGAGCGCAAAAACTGCCGGCGTGTTTTGCGCCAGACCGATGACTGGCGGCGTGCTCGGCGGCGCGGCGGCGGTACGATATCCGATCAGCCCGGCGACGAGCGCCAGGGCCACGAGCGCGGTCCAATTCGAGCGGCGAAGCGACATCAGCGGCGACTCACAAAGATGCTCAAGCAGGGTCGGTCAAGTTGCAGGTCAAACTCTACCATGCGGCGACGCGGGATGCACAATTGGTCCGAAAAATGGGCATTTCTTGGCTCTCAACTCGCGATACCGCGATTTGCGATCGTTAGCTAGGATGAAGGTTCGCCCCCATCTGGCGCCGCTCTCATTCTCCGCGTTGTAGAAGGATCTCCATGTCGCGATTCATCGGTTTGATTATTTGCTTAGTTTTGCTCTCGTCCACTGCCGCGGCCTTCGAGCGCATGCCGCTGACTGGCCCTTTGGCTGATTATGTGTCGGCCAAAGACGACAGCTACTCTTGGTCGAAACGAAGCGAAGGTTCGGTGCTGACGTGCAAATACGCTGAGCTGATTTTGACGTCGCAAACCTGGCGCGGCATTCCGTGGAAGCACCAGCTTTTCATCCTCAAGCCGGCCCAGGTCGATCCGGCCGCCAGGCACGCGGTGATGATGATCGCGGGCGGCAACTGGAGCGACAAACTCGCCGACCCCGCGACGCAGCTCAAGCTGCCCGGCGAGGCGCAGCTCTTGGCTTTGCTGGCGGAAAGCCTGAAAACGCCGGTCGCAATTCTCTTGCACGTGCCGCAGCAGCCCATCTTCGATGGCAAGCGCGAGGATCAACTCATCGCCTATACGTTCCGCGAGTTTTTGAAAACAGGTGATCCGACGTGGCCGCTCCTCGTCCCGATGACCAAGAGCGCGGTGAAAGCCATGGACGCCACCACCGAGGCGATGAAAAGAGAATGGGGCCTCGACATCCACACGTTCACGATCACCGGCGCGAGCAAACGCGGCTGGACCACGTGGCTCACGGGCGCCGTCGATGACCGGGCTGTCGCCATCGCCCCCATGGTGATCGATATGCTCAACATGTCAGAGCATTCCAAGCTGCAAAAAGCGTCGTTCGGCGGCAAGTCGTCCGAGCAAATCGATGACTACGAGGGATTGGATAAATACATCGATACACCTCGCGGACTCGCGCTTCGCAAAATCGTCGATCCCTGGGAATATCGTGACCGGCTGACGCAGCCCAAACTCATTATGCTCGGCACCAACGACCGCTACTGGCCGCTGGAGGCCTGCAGCTTGTATTGGGATGGCCTGAAAGGTGACAAATACTTGATCTATGTGCCCAACAATGGCCACGCCCTGCCCGACCGCGCCCGGCTAATCGCCGGCCTCAACGCGCTCAATCGCAGCGTCATGACCGGCAAGCCGCTGCCGAAGCTGAAATGGTCGTTCCGTGAGGATGGCGATTCGCCCAAGCTGAAGATCGACAGCGATACGCACGTCAGCAAGCTGCAGCTGTGGAGTGCGACCGCGCCGACGATGGATTTTCGCGACTCGAAATGGACAACGGTCCGCGAGCAGCCCGGCGGGCGAGAATTTGTCATCGATTTGACGCGGGCGGCAGATTCGAACGTCGCCTATTTTGCCGAGCTCATATTCAATGAGGGCCGCGACGATCAATTCTCCTTGAGCACCAACATCAAGGTCCTTCGGAACAACTCAGCGGTAGCGGGACAATAACCATGTCGCGCCACTCAACCGGCGTTCCCGCGCTCGACGATCTGCTCGGCGGCGGACTCATTCCTGGCACGCTGACGGTGGTCGTGGGCGCAACTGGCATCGGCAAAACGCAGCTCGGCTTGCAGTTTGCCAACTTGGGCGAAACGCAAGAACAGCACCGCGGGATCATCTTCGATTGTGCCAGCCGCGGCGATTCACAGAGCCACGCGGAGTATGCCCGCCGGATGTTCGATTGGCGGCTGTCTCCGATGAGCGCAGAGAAACAAGTCGATGTGGACGGTTTTTTTGGCGCGGAGTACGGCGACTATTTGCACATCTTCGACTATCACGGACGGCGAGTGACGCGGCAGGATTTGGATTGGGATGCCTGGCGCGATTGGCAGGCGGAGCTGAACTCTCGGCTACGAGCAGCGATCGCGTTTTTCTATGGCAATTTCGTCCGCGGCGTACGACGCGTGGTGATCGATGGCATTGAGCCGGCGGATCGGCCGGGCGAGTCGATTCAATTCAATTTATTCGAATACATCTATCACCAAATCCTTCGCAAAGACCCCGAATGGGTCGCCCGCGATCTCTTCCGCGAAGCCTATCGCCGGCACGCCGACGAAGCCTCAGCCCATCTCTATAACTCCGCCGATATCGGCTGTTTGCTACTTTACACGTCGCGAGAAAGCATGCTCGACGAGCTGATCAGCCGGCCGCTGGACGAAGGCGATGTGCTGTCGAATGCCAACACGCTGATTTACATGGGCAAGATCCGCGAGGGCAATCGGATCGGCCGCGGACTGTACATTGCCAAGCATCGGGGCAGCGCCTGCGATGAGCGAATCCTAGAATACAAAATTGGCGAGCGCGGAATTTCGCTCCTGCCGTAGAAGCTTAACTCCGAAGAAGCTTAACTCCGATTTTTGGCTCTTGGATCTTCAGTTCTTGATTCTTATTGCCCGTTAGCCGAAGCAAACCATGCGGCCCCAGCGCTGGGCTGCCTTTTGCACGATCGCGCGCAGCTCGAGCTCGCTGTCGAAATCGCCGGCGATTTGAAACAGCTCGGCGTAGTGCTGCGTGTCGAGCGCGGGGTTGAACTCAACCGCAACCGCGCCGTCGCGCGTCAATAAGCTCAGCCGAGTTACGTCTTCTCGGATCTCTGCCGTCTGCATATCTCGATCCATTTCGCTGCTTACCGCATCGGTCGCCACTGGAAGAAGTTGTTCCACCATCATGGAAAAGTCGTTGTTTCGAATCAACAACGAATTATGCAAATTGGCACGCCGAAGTACGGAGGCGTACGCATGAGGCTGGTTTTCAGGCGTTTCCAAGGCAAATTGTTCAGCCCGCGGCACGATTTGGAAGTGACCGCTGCCAACGGCTACAATCGAAGAATGGGCCGGAGGATCGAATGGGACGCACCGCGATATTGATTGCCGCTGCCACCGTCTTTATTTGTGCCGCAATGCACCTTGTCGCGGCTGAGGACACCGATGCTTCGCGCGCCGCCGACCGCCTGGCGATGGTTCGCCGGCTTGACGAGTTAATTGAGGCCAAACTCCGCCTGACGGGGTTTTCACCGGCGGCCGAATCAACCGATGAAGAGTTTCTCCGGCGCGTTTACCTCGATCTGAACGGCGTCATTCCCCGAGTTTCCGAGGCTCGCGAGTTTCTCGCGGATACGGCCGCCGATAAGCGGTCACGGTTGATCGACAAGTTGCTCGCTTCCCCGGCCCACGCGACCCATCTGGCAAATACGTGGCGGAATATATTGCTCCCGGGCGCGATAAATCCGGAGCAAATCAACAATGTCGTCGGCGTACACAACTGGCTGAGGCAGCGATTCAGCGAGAACCTTCGCTATGACAACCTCGTCGCCGAATTGCTCGTGGCCAGCGATGGTGGCGAAGCCGGACCGGCTCTCTATTACACGTCGCTCGATCTCGCGCCGGAAAAATTGGCCAGCAGCACGGCCCGCATTTTCTTGGGGCTGCAAATTGAGTGTGCTCAGTGCCACGATCATCCGTTCGATCACTGGAAGCAGCGCGATTTTTGGGGCTACGCGGCCTTTTTTGCCCGGCTGCGCCAGCCCGACATGGCTGGCAACCCCTTCCGCGGCCGCGCGCGGCTCGTCGATCTTGACGCAGGTGACGTAAAGCTGCCGAACACGGAAGACGTAGTCCTGCCGCAGTACCCATCTGGTAATTCGCCTTCCAAGAACGAGCTTGGAACGCGCCGCGAACAACTTGCGATCTGGATGGCCTCGCGCAGCAATCCATACTTGGCTCGCGCCGGCGTGAACCGGGCGTGGTGGCATTTGTTTGGCCGTGGCCTTGTTGAGCCGGTCGATGATCTCGGCCGGCACAATGCGCCGAGCCATCCCGAGCTGCTCGATGAACTGACCGCTGACTTCATTAAGACCGGCTTCGATCTGCGTGAACTCTATCGAACGCTCGTCAGCACCGCGGCCTACCAGCGAACGAGCGTTTGGACAGCCGATCCGCCGCCGCCGGAGCTTTACGTTCATGCCGCGGTCAAGACGCTCACCGCTGAGCAACTCTACGACTCGGTCAGCCGCGTTTTGCATCGCCGGCCGCAAGGGGCGATACGTGGCGCTAATCTAAACAGCCCCCTGCTCGACCCGCAGCGGCAAGCGTTCATCGCCAAAGTGCAATCGAGCGGTCGCAATTTCCTCGAATATCAAGCTGGCGTGCTGCAAGCGCTGTCGCTGCTCAACGGCGGCGATCTGGCGGAAGCCACCGACCCGGAGCGCAGCCCCATCTTAGGCTCGCTGAATGCCCCGTTCTTCACTGAAAAAGACCGAATCGCGGCCCTGTTCTTTGCTGCGTTGTCGCGGCAGCCTGCAAAAAATGAGTTGCAATTGTGCGAAAGACGTCTCGTGTCCGATTCGGCCGGCGACCGCGCCGCAGGGTATTCCGACATTCTCTGGACGCTGCTCAATAGCGCCGAATTCGCTCTAAACCACTGACGCGTCAAAACTTGCGCCAGCACTGCCACCGGTCGTTCAATAGCATCCCCGCGTGCCGAAAAGTAGCGTTTTTCCGTCGCAATTCGGTTGGCGTCAAAACGGCTAATCGGTTATTAATGATGGGCTTCGATTCCGCAAACCACGCCTGCATCTCCGCTTTCGTTTGGGCCGTCATGCCTCTGCCCGTTTTCATGCGCGCATGCATCCGGCTCAACCCCCATCATGGCCACTGCTGAAGCTCCCACGATCAAGCCATTGCCGGTGATCAAATCGCCGCCGCGCGGCCGCCTGGACCTGCCAGAGGCTTCACAGCCCGTGGTGATTGACTGGGTCTATTTGGTCAACATCGTGGCCATTCACCTGCTCGGTCTCTATGCACTGCTGCCGTGGTTCTTCAGCTGGACCGGCCTCGTTGTCTTTATTGCTGGCCAGTCCTACGGCCTCTTTGGAATCACACTTTGCTATCATCGCCTGCTGACGCACCAAGGACTGACGCTTCCCAAATGGCTCGAGCACTGTTTCGCCATTGTCGGAGTTTGCTGTCTTCAGGACACTCCGGCCCGCTGGGTTGCGGTCCATCGCCTGCATCACCGTCATTCGGACCGGCAGCCAGACCCGCATTCGCCCCTGGTTAATTTCTTCTGGTCGCACATGGGCTGGCTGCTCGTGAAAAATCGCGAGCACAGCCGCATCAACTTCTTCGAGCAATATTCCCGCGACATTCTCCGCGATCCGTTGTATTTAATGCTCGAACGCCGCTTGATGTGGTTTTGGGTTTATTGGGCTCACGCGCTGCTTTATTTCACGGCGGGTGGTGTAGCCGGCCGCCTGACATCCGGGACATGGTGGGGCGGATTGCAGTTGGGCTTGAGCGTGACCGTTTGGGGCGTCTTTCTGCGTACCCTCACCGTTTGGCACGTCACTTGGGCCGTCAACTCGGTCACCCATCTCGTTGGTTATCGCAATTACGAGACGAATGATGATAGCCGCAACCATTGGTTCATCGGGGTTCTCGCTCACGGCGAAGGCTGGCACAACAACCATCACGCCGATCAACGCGCGGCTGCTCACGGTCACCAATGGTGGGAATTCGACCCCACATACCGGGTCATTCGCGTGCTGGAAATGCTCGGATTGGCCACAAACGTAGTGCGGCCCCGCGTCTGGCAAAATAAAGGCCCTGGGCGATTCGCGGCTGTCACGCGGGCTGAATCCGAGCCAGCAGCTGACCAATTGTCAGTGGCTCATCGATCTTAACGCACTGCTCCGTGAGAATTCCGCTCGCCGGCGCGGAGAGATCGACGGTCACATCGCCCGCAGTCACTTCAATTAACCGGTCGCCTTCGACGACGCGCTGGCCGGGTTTGGCGTGCCAGGCGGAGACGGTAATTGACGCTCCTGGAAGGTCAAGATCGGGCAGATGCAGGTTCGGGAGCGGGTCCTCTGTCACGATCTGATGTTCCGCTTTTGTTGTGACTTTGGAGCGTCACTAACAATCATGGTGATTTTCCTCCACTCCTGTGGTTCCAATCGTTGCTCCAGAATCGACCAGATGAAGTCGTTCTGTTCGAGCGGTCTCATTCCGGCCAGTTTCGGGCTGATAACACGCAGGTGCAGATCGTTTACCTCCCCGTCAGTCACATCCACGATGTCGTCGCGACCGCCAAAATGTGCGGCTTGTAGAACGTCCCGGATTTTCTTTTTAATTGAAAGGGCGATCATTCTCTTGCTCCTCAAACGCTGGCACTGATCCATTGAACCAAGCCGGCTACAGCTTGAATGAAATCGGTTGCCTTTTCAGCATTAATCGGCTCAGCAGTATAGCGCCAGTGAGGCGTCCACTGACTTACGTGACTGAAGTACTTTCGGATCCGTCGATCTGCCTGGATCCTGTCAATACAGTCAAGCAAGGTGACCAACAAAATAAGCTCGTGTGTAAAAAGGGACCGGTCTTCTCCGATTTGTCGCCGCTTTCTCAGTTTATCGTCCAGCTCATCGAGATTACGGCAATTGAATCGCTGCATTAACTTCGTCTTCAAAATACATTCTACCGCATAGCCAGCGATATAGACGGCTCCGCGATATCGGCGAGCGCCGATCAGAGATTTCGCGTCCGTCAACCGTTCCGCGGACGCTTTGGTTAGCTCGGTGATCCCACCAGGACGACGTTTTGTCATTAGTTTGCGGTCGCGGCCAATTCTATTAAAAGACTTCTACCATCTCCCTCGCGTGATAGCTGGAGCGGACAAACGGGCCGCTAGCGACCTGTTTGAAGCCGAGCGACTTCGCGGCCTGACCGAGCGCGGCAAATTCTTCTGGCGGAATATAGCGGACAACGGGCAAATAGTTGTCCGCCAGCGTGCTACTGGGCATGAGGTATTGGCCGAGTGTGAGCAAATCACAGCCGGCGTCGCGAAGCGCGGCGAGAGTGTCGAATAGCTCTTCGTGTGTTTCGCCGAGCCCCAGCATCAGTCCGCTTTTCGTCTTAATTGAAGGATTGAGCTCCTTCACGCGGCGGAGCAGCGCCAGCGTCCAACGAAAATCGCTTTTGGGTCCGCGGACTTTGCCGTACAGCCGCGGCACCGTTTCCGTGTTGTGGTTGAACACTTCCGGAGCTGCTTCAACGATCCGATCAACTGCGGCGATGTTGCCCACGAAATCGGGCGTTAATACCTCAACGGCAGCGCCGGTGCGGCGGCGGATTGCCAAAATGCACTGATAAAAATGCTCCGCGCCGCCATCGGGAAGATCATCTCGCGTTACTGATGTCACAACGACGTGCTTCAGACCGAGGCGAGCCGCGGCTTCCGCTAAACGTTCTGGCTCATCAGCCTCGGGCGCCGCCGGCCGCCCTCGCTCGACCGCGCAAAACCCGCAGGGCCGCGTGCAGACGTTGCCCAGAACCATGAACGTCGCAGTTTTCTGCGAATAACACTCCATTCGGTTCGGACACTTAGCGTTGTCGCAAACCGTCTCCAGCCGCAGTTCATCTAGCAGGCCAGCCGTGAAATGATTCGCGTTGCCCTTCGGCACATTCCGCTTCAGCCAGCGGGGAAGTCGAAGCGCCTGGGTGGCACTGGCATCTTGCCAGTGCTCCTTGCGCGCATCCGACATCGAATCAAGCACTGGCGAGACGCCAGTGCCACCCCGATACATCGGCAAATCAAGCTGCTTCACGCTGATCGATTTCCGGCGATAGCTCCGCTAACAGCGGATGGCCGGTGTGCAAGTGATAGCGCTCCAGCATCAGGGCTTCGGCCAGGTGCGTGACAAGCGCCGCTCGGACTTTGCTCATTTTAGTCGGCAACGCCCGATGCGACAGGAGTGAGGACATGCTCTGGCCGCCGGCCACTTGCACCCGGCCGAAATGGCGCATGTCGGGGTTCACATTCAAAAATGCTCCGTGCATCGTCACGCCTTGCCGCACGGAAACGCCCAGAGCCGCCAAAATACCGCTGCGGCCCGCCAGAGCCATGCTCCCCGGCACGGGCGACGGCTTCACGTTGAACTCGATCAGTAAATCGGCCAGCGCTTTTTGCAGCCGCCGCATATAGTCGCCGATGGTCCAGCCGTGCTGAGCGAGCGGGACGATCGGATACACCGCGAGTTGGCCGGGAGCGTGCATAATCGCTCCGCCGCCGCGACTGATATAACGGATTTCGAGCTGCCTCGAGGCGAGCTCTGCCCCCGTAAATCGCACATCCGCCCGCGAGCCGTTCCGGCCGATCGTGACCAGTGGCGGATGCTTGCACAGCAACATCACGATCCGGCCGTCAGCTCGCGTGCAAGCATCGTAAGCTAGCCGTCGTTGCAGGGCCGCACAGTCGTCGAAATCAACCGTGCCCAAAATATGGATATGGACCGGGAAATCGTGCTGCGGCTGTGCTGTATGATCAAACCTGCTGAGCATTTCGTTCGCCGGGGCGAGTGGATCGAAGTCGGCGAGGGGGCGAGAATGTAACAAGCGAATTGCCACGCTCCAAGGGCAAGCTGGCAAGATAGGTAACACAGTCAACGTACTTTGGGAAAAAGATTTTCAGCACCGAGCAAAGTCGTTGCCCAGCTCCCCCTCTCCCACTCGCCCCCTCTCCCACTTTAAAACCTCGTCATGGCCAAAGGAGATAAAAAGAAATCCGGGAAAACCAAAGAGCCGGAAACTCGGCTCGTTTCGGAGAACCGCAAGGCGCGGCACCGCTTTGAAATCCTCGAGACGCTCGAATGCGGCATTCAGCTCACTGGTAGCGAGGTCAAAAGCCTCCGCGACGGCAAGCTATCGCTCGACGAAGCATATGGCCGCGTGAAAGGCGGCGACGTCTGGCTTGTCGGTGCAGACATCGCCGAGTATCCGCAAGCCACTCTGTGGAATCACGTCCCGAAGCGGCCGCGCAAGCTGCTCCTGCGCAGCGAAGAGCGCGAAAAATTCGCCAACAAGGCCCACGAAAAAGGCCTCACGCTCGTTCCGCTCCGCATCTATTTCAACGCTCGCGGCCTCGCGAAAGTCCAACTCGGCCTCTGCCGCGGCAAAAAACTCCACGACAAACGTGAGTCACTAAAAAAGGCCGACAGCAAGCGCGAAATCGACCGCGCCATGCGCCGGAAATAATGAACCGCGGATTTCGCGGATGGACGCGGATAACGTGAGAATATTTCCTCTTATCCGCGCTATCAGCGCCATCCGCGGTTGTATTTATACCGCCACCGGCGCCGGAATATGCGGATGCGGATTGTAATTCTCGAGCCGAAAATCCTCGTATCGAAAATCAAAAATCGACCGCGCCTCGGGATTGATCTTCAGTGTCGGCAGCGGCCGCGGCTGGCGCTCCAACTGCAATTTCGCCTGCTCAATGTGATTGTTATAGAGATGCGCGTCGCCAAACGTATGCACAAACTCACCCGGCTCCAAATCCGTCACTTGTGCGACCATCATCGTGAGCAATGCATACGAGGCAATATTGAACGGCACACCCAGAAAAACATCGGCGCTCCGCTGATACATCTGGCAAGACAGCCGCCCCTCGGCGACATAAAACTGAAACAGCAAGTGGCACGGCGGCAAAGCCATCCGATCGACATCCGCCACATTCCAAGCGCTTACGATCAGCCGTCGTGAATCGGGCGTCTCGCGGATTCGCTTTATACAATCGCTGATTTGGTCGATCTTTCGCCCGTCTGGCGCGGGCCACGACCGCCACTGATAACCATAAACCGGCCCGAGCTCGCCGTTCTCATCGGCCCACTCGTCCCAAATGCGGACGCCGTTCTCTTTCAGATAGGCAATATTCGTCTCGCCGCGCAAGAACCATAAGAGTTCGTGCAAAATCGACTTCAAATGCAGCTTTTTCGTCGTCACCAGCGGAAAGCCGTCGGCCAGGTTGAACCGCATTTGATAGCCAAAAATGCTCCGCGTTCCGGTGCCGGTCCGATCTGTTTTTGGCGTTCCCCGCTCCAAAATCTGCTGCAGCAGGTCCAAATAAGCTTGCATTCCGCTGTTGTATCCGCGGCCTCTGGGACCGACAAGGTTGCAGCCGGCCGGGCGAACGCCGCCCGCACCGATTTCAGTTAGCCTCACTGCTCGATATACTTGGCAAGCATATTTCACAAGCAAGTTCATTCGCCGTTTTTCCGAGGAGTTGCGCGACCGTGCCCGATTCGTTCGATCCCTACCGCGAAGCGTTGGTAATGGAAACCGAGACCGTTTGGCCGGCTCAATTTGCCGACCTGCCCACTGCTGAAAAACATCGGCTGGAGGAAAAGCTCCACGCCGACCCCAAAGTCTGCGGCCACCTCGACTATATCCGCACCCACACCGGCTTCTGTCGCCAAATTACAGTGACTGACAGCGACGTCCAGCGGCTCAGCTCGTAGGGTGGGCTGCGCCCACCAACGCACGGTGCCCCCGATCGCACTGTGCTGGCCATTGTCCCGCGCGCGGTGAATGTATGCCAACCACAATCTCCGTCGCACTCGGCGATCGCAGCTACGAGATTGAGATCAGCCGCGGCAACTTGCGGGGAATTGCGGCTTTCATCCAGCAGCACCGGCCGTGTAGCCATGCAATCGTCATCACCGACAGCAACGTCGGCCCGCTGTTCGCCCAGCCAATTAATCAGTCGCTCTCCGCCGCCGGCATTCGCACCGATTTGCTCACCGTTCCCGCCGGTGAAACCAGCAAATGCGTCGCTCAGGCCGAGCAGCTCTGGAACGAGCTCGCCGCGCGAAATGCCGACCGCAAAACGGTCGTCATCGCCGTCGGCGGCGGCGTGATCGGCGACCTGGCTGGTTTCATCGCGGCCACCTATGCTCGCGGCCTGTCTTTCATCCAGATTCCCACGTCACTCCTGGCCCAGGTCGATAGCAGCGTCGGCGGCAAAGTCGGCATCAATCTGCCCGCCGCCAAGAACATCGTCGGCGCCTTCTGGCAACCCGTCGGCGTCCTCATCGATCTTGACGTATTGCAAACGCTACCCGAGCGTGAATTCCGCTCCGGACTCGCCGAAGTCGTCAAATACGGCGTCATCATGGATGCCGAGTTCTTCAATTACCTAGAACAGCATGCCGACGCAATCGGTAGGCGCGACTCTGACCGCCTCGAGCACATCGTTGCTCAAAGCTGCCGCCTCAAGGCCCTCGTCGTCGCTGACGATGAGCGCGAAGAAACCGGCCGCCGGGCGATCCTCAATTACGGCCACACTTTCTGCCACGCCATCGAACAGGTCAGCGGCTATGGCCAGTTTCTACACGGCGAAGCGGTCGCCATCGGCATGATTTGTGCTTCTCGGCTGGCCGAAGACTTGGGCTACATCGACGCCGCCATGACTCAGCGCCAGCAGCAGCTATTAAAGCAGCTCGGCCTGCCCGTGGCGGTGCCGGCGCTTGACGAAAATGCTTTGCTGACCGCCATGCAACATGACAAAAAGACAGAGAACGGCAAGCTTCGCTTTGTGCTGCCGCGGCAAATGGGACATGTCGAGGTAATTTCCGGAGTCGAAGCGGAACGGGTCAGAAAAGCGTTGCGTATCAATCGGAATTGACCGAGTGGGGATCGGAACGGGAGAGGCGGCCTACTAATTCTGCGAAATGCCACTCGCTGTGTGGTGTTTGCATTGCGGAATTCCTGTTTCACCACTGGATTTGGGGTTCGGGCCTTGCTGTCTAGCAGCTGGCAATGGCCAAGTAATCGCCATAAGTATTTTCTACAAAACATTTTGCGGAAATCCGCATGGGGTGCGCCCCTTGGCACATCCGTTCAAACATAAGTAAATGATTATATTAAGACTCCGCTATCACGCGGCTGAATCTTGGGGGATTCGGCAATTGTGCTGGCATTTGCCGTGCAGCGCTGCGCCATCAGGCGGCAGCAATTGTGGTTATGGACCATAGCACCACCGTATTTGTGCTTGACGATGACGCCGCGGCGCGAGATTCCGCGCTCGCGCTCGCTCTTTCTAAAGGCTTGCAAGCCAAAGGTTTTGATTCGATCGAAGCCTTTTTGTCCGAGTACAGCCCAACGATGAAGGGTTGTGTCATCGTGGATGTGAGGATGGCGGGAATGGCCGGCATGGACCTGTTGGAACGGCTGAAAGCCCCCGATGGTTCGCTGCCAGTCATTGTGACTACGAACGATGGCGTCGCTTTAGCCGTTAAAGCGATGCAGGCCGGGGCCACCACATTCCTCGAAAAGCCGTGTAGCGAGGAAGAGTTGTGGGTGGCCATCCAACAGGCCCTCGATCTCGAGCAGACGAAGCATGCCCGTCGCCGCCAGCTCCTGGAGACTCACGAGCGGTTGGCTTCGCTATCGGAAGATGAGATGGAAGTCTTTCGGCGACTGCTGGCCGGTCACGCTAATAAGCGGATCGCTTCCGATTTCGATATTGGCCTGCGAACCGTTGAGTTGCGGCGAGCCAATATCATGAAGAAGATGCAGGCGACGTCCCTGCCCGATCTTGTGCGGCTGGCCATTCTCGGTGGCTTCCTGAAAGCCGATACGCCGGCCGAGGCCTAGATCGTAACTGGGCGATTGTAGCTGGGCAGCTAGCGAACGACTTTTGCATTCTGCACAATGCGCGTCTTGGCGCAAGCATCGTAGGGTGGGCTATGCCCACCGCCTTCTCGCTCTAGCGTTTGGCGTTCACGCGTATGGCTGCTGCATCACCGACCGCGCCCCAGAACGATTCACTCGACAATCACTCCGCCGAGTTACTGCTCGCGCTGACTCCCGGCGTGGGCCCACGGCTTAGAAAAAAACTGCTCGATCACTTTGGCTCCGCAGCCGCGGTCATCGGTGCCGCTGCAAGCGACTTGCGCTCCGTACCGGGCATCGGACAAAAGCTCAGTCGCAGCATCTTAACCGCGCGACAAGAACTAGACTTGGACGCCACGTTGCGCGATTGCCGCGAAAACGGCGTGACAATCCTCGCCGAGCCAGACTCGAATTATCCGTTGTCGATTCGCAACATTCCGGACCCACCGGGAGTCCTATTTGTCCGTGGCGAAATCAAGCCCTCCGACGGAATCGCCGTCGCCATCGTCGGCACTCGGCACGCGACACAGTATGGCCTCGCCCAAGCCGAGCGGCTCGCGGCTGGCTTGGCCCGCTGCGGCTACACTATTGTCAGCGGCCTTGCCCGCGGCATCGACGCCGCCGCTCATCGCGGCGCGCTAAAAGCCGGTGGGCGGACGCTCGCCGTGCTCGGCAGCGGCGTCCTCAACATCTATCCGCCCGAAAATGAATCGCTGGCAAACGAAATCACGCAGCACGGAGCGATAATCAGCGAAAATCCGCCGCGGTCTCCGCCGCTCTCGGGCGCGTTTCCGCAGCGAAACCGCATTGTGACCGGCCTCAGCCTGGGCGTGATCGTCGTCGAAGCCGCCGACCGCTCCGGGGCGCTAATTTCAGCCCGCCACGCCATGGAGCAAGACCGCCTCGTCTTCGCCGTCCCCGGCCGCGTCGATAGCCGCATGTCTCGCGGCTGCCATCGACTGATTCGCGACGGCGCGAAGCTCGTCGAAACCGTGGACGACGTGCTGGAAGAGCTTGGCCCGCTGGCCACGCCGACGCCCGTCGCTGGCGACGAAACGGCCGCGCCGATTCGTCATCCTGGCGAGCTCAATCTCAATGAACCCGAGAAAGCCGTTCTCGCCGCGATCGACGATGAACCGATTTCCATCGACAACGTCATCGCCGCCACCAAGCTACCCGTTCCAAACGTCCTCTCGACCCTCAGCGTCCTCGAAATGCGCCGCCTCATCCGCCGCCTCGGCGGCAACCGCGTCATGCGGAACTATTAGCCTTCCATTCCAATAGCCGGGAGCAAACTTGCTCCCGGAGAATCCGCAGTGAACGATCCATTCGCTGCGCTCCGGGACCAGGTTTGGTCCCGGCTAAGATATCTACCGCACCCGCGCCTGAAATCGCACCACGCCACCCGCATTCACCGGCAGCGGCTCCTCGATCTCCCACCGCAAGACAAGCGACTCGCCGGGCAATTGTTCTTGCGTGCTGAAGGCCGCCTTGAGCGTGCTTTGAGCGCTGCCGGCGACATATTCGAGTCGCGGTACCAGGTTGTCGATGATCGTGACGTTCCCGATCGGCTGCTCGCCCAGATTATCAAATCGCAACGTGAACGTCACGATCTCGCCCGGCTTGGCTTCGCTCTTGTCCGCGATCTTGCACAGCCGCAAGCACGGCTTGCCGAATGTCTCGTACGTGTAAGTGACCTGCGGCGTCGAGGTGCCGCGGGCTTCGACGGCGGGTGTGCCCTCGATCAGCACCTGCGGCGATTGCTCGATGGTCCACGTCAGCGCCGCGGCAACCTTTTGTGCCAGGCGAGCCTTCTCGCTATTGTCGAACTCGCCGCGCTGGATGAACAGCAACTCTTCACGCGGCAAAAACGCTTCCGCCGCCAATTCCAACCGCGTCGCTTGATCGATAAGCAAGCCCTGCGTCCGCTCCCGGAACCGCTGCACTTGATCGAGCCCCACTTGAGCGATGACCTGCTCAGGCTGCAAGGCCGTTTTGGCGCCGCGAGTTTCTTCGTGAACATTCACCCGCACCGGCTTCTCCACACCGGCCATGCGTTCGTGGCCTTCATAAATCACCGGCGTTGAAACCTGCCGAATCGCCGCAAACCGCGGAGCATAAACACAGACGCAATTGCTGGCCGCGACCAGCCGCTGTCCATCGAGCGTGTCGAAATGGGCGATCGTGTCTTCCTGGTCGAGACCCACGACCGTCCAATCGCGTTTCACATTCACATCGTGATTCAAATCGCCGCCATCGCACAAATACTCATCGCGCGGCCACGGCCCTTTAATGCCATCCGGCTTCCACGGCTGATCCAGATCGGCCACCGCAGCGCCGCTGAACGCAAATGCCGGCAGCGTTCCCGGCCCACAACAAGGGCAACCGCCCCCCTGGCAGGCGCATCTCCCCTGCCCATGAAATCCGGCCGGCTGAACCGGATAATTCGGCGTCGCCATCGGTCGCGGCTGATAACTGGGTTGAGCAACTGGACTATTCGTCTGCTTGGCTGGCGCAGCGGTCGTCTGCCGCGGCAACGTCTGACATGAGCAAAACGACAGCGCCACTACCGCGCAACACACGGCGAGCGGGAGCCGTAAGGCTCCCGTTAATACTCCATTGCATTGAGCCGCTGTTGCCATGAGTTGTATCGATTGTGGTGGAACAGTACCGGGAAGCTGACGCTTCCCGCTCGCCTTTTCTAGCGCAACCTCTCAAAATTTCGGCTCGGCTTACCCATCCGCATTGGTGCTTCCAGTGGCTCTTCCAAGCCCTTCTTGCGATCGATCACCGGAGGCGGTTCAAACAGCACCACCGGCGGCTGCTGATACAAAAACTGCGATTGATCTTCGTCCGTCAGCGGCACCCGCGAACCCATTCGCAAAATCGCCATCGGCCGCCCCATTCGATCCGCCGCTTGCATTGCGTCCTGTCCTGGCGGAATTTCCGTAACTCGCTGCTCGCCCGGCTCCATCCGCACGGGCGGCGCCGATTGCACGTCTTCCAGATAAATCACGCGCAGCACATAGCGCCCATCGAGTGCATACCGCAGCTCTTCCTCCGTCAATTCGATCGGAATCGGAAACCGTGCCGCCTGTCCCGGCGGCGGATACAGCCGATCGATCACTTCGATTGTCGGAAAAACCTCTTCGCCCTCGTGATTGCGAATGTTCGCGACCTTCAGGCGATAAACCTGCCCAATCAGCATGCCCGCGATCACCTTCGCCGGCTTCGGCTCACTGAACGCACCATTGCAGACGACCGAAACCAGCGTTCCGGCCGGCGCCGTAACTTCCACCGGCTGAAAATAGCCCGGCAGCGGCCCGCCGCGCTCCAATTGCCGCTGGCCAATCAGCCCCGCCGGCGAATCGGATTTATTGAGGTAATGCCACGGGCCTTGACCCGCTAATGGGCTCTGAGCGATTCCTACCGCAATCAGGGCAAGCCACGCGATGACTGCGACGAGTGCGTGGCCTCGATGAAACATGATGTCGCTCGTTTAACGGGGAGCCGCAGGCGAGGGCGTCTCGACTTCAAACCCGCCAGCTCGCCTACGCCTTCGGCTACGGGTTAAACGACGGCCGGCAGCACGTTTGCTCCCGGCGGTTGGTTCATTTTTGGCAGGCAAGATGCCTGCCCCACTTTTGTTACTGCTGAGCCGGCGGCACATATCCCGGCGCACCCATCGGCATGCCACCCATCGGCGCTCCACCCGGCGCGCCCGGCGGGCAATACCCGGCTGGCATCGCTGGGCCATACGCGTTCGCCGCGTTGTACCCATACGGCGCACCGCCCGGAATCCGCTCGTGCATGTCGTAGTGCGGCTGATCGAACTGCGGCGCCGCATGAATCATCTGTTCCTTGATGAACATGTGCGTCACCGGCTTCGGATAGCTGAAGCCCGGCCGCTGCTTCACATGCACGCGGAAGTTAGGCGCCGGTTGTGGAATGTCGTAATGCGTGTGGTTCGTCATTGAATGCGACCGTAGCCCCGCCGGGATGCCGAGCGGAATGTGCGGCGGCCCAGGCAGGCCGATCGGCGTGCCAACATACGGCATGCCATACTGCGGCGCGGTCACGCCGGCGACATAGTTCGGCACCAGGCCTGTCGCGCTCATTGGCACCGGCCCGCCGTTGATATCACACGGCATTCCCATCCCGCCACCGAATCCACCCCCGAATCCGTTGAAGCCCGCCTCAGCGACTCCACCAAGCTCAATGTCTTTGTTGCCGAGTCGAATCACCGCCAGAATTGAGCCGCGGCGATCAGCCTCGGTGATCGGATCGACACCCGGCTCCAGCCGCGTGCTCACCAGCGTCTCCACCCCGGCGAGCGCCAGCTCCTGGAATTCCGGATCAGGCAAGTAAATCACCTTCGTCACGAAGTTGCCGGCCAGCACCTGGTCAAAATCTTCTTCGGTGAATTGAATCGGAATCGCGTTATGAGCGAGGAACGCCTCTGTCCGCGGTGTGACCGGTCCGATCTCAACCGTCGGATAGAGCTCCGTCCCCTCGCGGCCCGCAATATTCGTCAGCTTCATCCGATAGAGGCCGTTCGCCGGGAAGTTTTGCCGCCCCGGCACAACCAGCGGGGTGCTGTCAAACGGCGTATAGCCGGTGACATCCCAGCGAATCTGCATGCCTTCCGGCCGGGCAAACAGCACCTGGATCGACGGATTCGACATCGGGATCATCGCCGGCGGCAGCGTCGGCGGCAAAACGCCCGGCCCCGGCCCGCCCACGCCCGGCCCCGGCTCCATGAGCTGCGCGGCCGGCGGCAGGTTATAGGCCTGGTACGGAAAGGCACATCCGAGCGCGGTCAGCCCCATCAACAGGGCCATGCTCACCAGTGTCAGACGAATTTTCATGTTTCCCCCCGTTACCTGCCCTGAATGTTCGTGCGGCGTCACGCGTGCTAGCGGCCGGGGCTCATCACGCGGAGCGTGATGGCTACGATCGTGGCGACGTTTGCCGTGGACCTCACCTGCCGACGCGGCGTAATATCCGCGACTGCCTGGCTTTGCTGCCCGCGCGGCGATCGCTGTAGGGAATGCCCTCCGTGGCGTTCCGCAGCCGCGTTCCGCACGCGCAGCCCTGACATGGGTCTATCTAGGTGTATGTTCGGCCCGGCATATCGCGATTCTTTGGCAAAATCGACACGACCCACTTATGAAGCACGCTTTACGCAGTTTGACAGCGGCCGCGATAGCAGCCTCCATTGCCAGTGCTGGGCTATTCGGCATCGAGGCGAGGGGACAGGGAACAGGGAACAGGCAACAGGCGAATTCAGAATTCAGAGTTCAGAATTCAGAATTGCCCACCGCATCGCAGATTGTTGCCGAGGCTGCGAAACGCCTCGCCGCCGAGCCCGCCATCTCCGCTGAAATGCGCTACCGCATCGACGCCTTCGGCCATGAGCTCGTCGGCACCGGCAGCTACCTCCAATTCGGCCCCGGCGCTGAAAAGCTCCTTCGACTCGATCTGAAGATGCAAGTCGGCGACAAGCTCGCCACCATTCAAGAAATCCGCGGCGCCGATGCCTACTGGGTCCGCCGCGACGTGCCACCAACTCCCGCCTCCCTCGGCTATGTCGATCTCCGCCAGCTCCGCAAGTCCGCCGCAACAACTACACCAGCCGCGCCGCCGACCGTGATGCCCCAGGACGACTGGATCATGCTCGGCGGCCTCGCCCGCCTTGTCGCCGCACTCGATCAAAACTTCGCCTTTGATACTCCCAAAGCCGACGAAATCCGTTTCACCGCGGCTGACGGCAAATCCGTCGTCCGCCTCCCCATCTGGACCACCAGCGGCACTTGGAAACCCGATCGCCTCGCCACCCTCACGGACCGCGACCCCAAAAAACCCGCTTCGCTTCCCGAGCAACTCCCCGACCGCGTCGATCTCGTCCTCGGCCGCACCGACGACGTCCTCCCGCTCTTCCCTTATCGCATCAGCTACTTTCGCACTCCAAAACCCGACAAACATGCCCCCCCAGACGCCCCGCCCCCTTCTCCCCGCGAGCTCCTCACCCTCGAGCTCTTCAACGTCTCCCGCAAACCCATCGAAGAGCGCGAATTTCAATACCAGCCCGGCGACCAAGACGTCAAAAATCTCACACCCTACTACGTCCAACGCCTCACCGGCGACTCGAAGCTGCGGTAACCGTGCATGGCAGGCGTCAACTCGAAGGATCGCTACTCGTACCTTAACGCCTCAATCGGATCGAGCATGCTCGCTCGCCGCGCCGGATAAAAGCCAAAAAAGACGCCAACTGCGGCTGCAAAAAGAATCGCGATGACGGCGGCTGGGAGGGAAATGACTATCGGCCATTTGGTGCCGGTCGTGAACATATTGATCAGCATCGTGAGCCCAACCGACAAGCCGCAGCCGAGGAGAAAGCCGAGAATGCCACCGATCGTCGAGAGCAGCACAGCTTCGACGAGAAACTGAAACAGAATATCACGACCACGAGCCCCCACCGCCATGCGAATGCCGATTTCGCGAGTCCGCTCCGTGACGCTAACGAGCATGATGTTCATGATTCCAACGCCGCCCACCACCAGCGAGATGCCAGCGATGGAAGCGATCATCATCGTCAACGTGCCCACGACGATGTTGAACACGTTGGCGATTTCCGCAACGTTCCGAACGATAAAATCGTTCGGCTCGCCCAAATGAATATGGTGCCGCTCAGCCAGCAGTTGCGTGATCTCGTGTTCCGCGTCGGGCAGCACCGTCAACGAGCGGGCTGAGCACAGAATCGCATTGACGTTGTCAAACTCCGAACCTTGCAGCCGCTTGCGGACCGAGGTGAATGGCATCAACAGAATATCGTCCTGATCCTCCCCGACCATGTTCGCGCCCTTGGCCGTCAGCACGCCGATGACCTTGAACGGAATATTTTTGACGCGGATCGTCTGATTGATCGGGTCGCTGGTTTGAAACAGCTTAGCCACAAGCGTATGCCCGATGACGCAAACTTTTCCGGCCGAGGTAATGTCGCGCTCGGTGAAGAACGTGCCGGCCGCCAGCGTCCAGTTGCCGACCGTTGGATAATCCGGCCCCACGCCAAACACATCGCGCGGAGCGTAGTTGGTGTTGCCGTAGATAACGTGGGCCTGAGCACCAACGAGCGGCGTGCTCGCCACGACCGACGCACATTCCCGGCCAATGGCGTACGAATCCGCCGCCGTCAGCGTCCGCACCAAACCCGACCGCACTCCTTCGCGATTCTGATTGCCCGGAAACACGACGATCACCGTCGTCCCGATCGACTCGAACTGCCCCTGCACCAAGCTACTGGCACTCTGACCGATCGACACCATCGCCGTCACCGCCGCGATGCCGATTACCACGCCCAGCACCGTCAGGCCCGCGCGCAATTTATTCTTCGCCAAAGCCCGCAGCGCAATCCGGTAAGTCAGAAAGAAGCCCATACACCCAGCGCGGACCAGCAGCGGTCAACCTCAAGCCCGGATAGCCACGAAAAACACAAAAAGTCACAAAAACTCGAAGCCAGTGGCTTCATTGTACTTCTTCGTGCTTCTTTGTGTTTTTTGTGGCAAATTCGATCAGCAGCACCGGTTGCGTCATTGGGCAAACCGCTCCTGAAAAAACGCCACCGCTCGCTTCGCCGCTTCCTTCGACTCCGGAATATCCGGACGGCCGAAATAAAAACCGTGCGGACCATTATCCGGCTCATAGGTCTCGACCTGCTTGCCAGCTTGCTTCAGTTTGCCGACATAAGCCGCGATGATCGACGGCGGTGAGTTGTCGTCGTTCCGGCCATTGATGACGAGAATCGGGCACCGAACGCCCTCGATCTCCGTCATCGCCGAGCTATAGCCATACTTGGCCGGGTTCTTGGCAATTTCTTCCGCCGTGGCCCCACGTTCCTTTTCCATATCGCCGACCAGCTTCGTCAAAATCTTAACGACCGGTTCTTTGCCCGCAGTCGCCGCTCTCTTTATTTCAATCAAGTCCATCGCCGCCGGAGCACAGAGCACCGCACCGGCCACATCAAGCCTCGACACGAGCCGCGACGAAACATTCGCGCCGTGGCTGCCACCCATCAGACCAATTCGCTTAGCATCGACAAACGGCATTGCCGTCAGCGCCTTCACCGCCAGCA
>DASXLL010000015.1:0-4403 GCA_036496265.1 Pirellulaceae bacterium
AGCTACCATATTCCTGGCCCGAAGCTTCGCAAGCGTTTTGTCACTGCAAATCGACCCCTGTGATATAATGCGACGTGCTCGAACTCACCCAAGGGAGCCGGTCGATGATCTATCACGGCCATATTCAAGACGGTCTCGTTCGTTTGGATGAGCCAGTGACACTGCCAGAAGGTGCTGCCGTAACGATCGAGTTGCGAAGCGCGCCTATTCCGATGGAACAAGAGCACTCGCCCCAATCGGAAAATCGGGCCAAACTCATGAAGTTTGCTGGAATCGCCAAAGAGTTGCCCCGCGATGCCGCCCGCAACCTGGATCATTGTCTATACGGATATGATAAGCAGTGAACGAGGTCTTCGCTGATACGTCGCTATTGGTTGCCTTCATCAGCGATGACGACGAACTGCACTCGGCTGCGGCTGATTTTCTGCTGAAGTTCGAAGGCCGGATCGTCACGACCGACTGGGTGCTGGTGGAGCTGGGCAATTATCTCGGCAAGTCGAGAAATCGCACTGCGTTCGTCCCATTCGTCAAGCAATTGCGGGCTGACGAACGGTTTCGGATCGTGCCCGCCAGCGACGACTTGCTCGCCGAGGGATTAGAGCTTTACGACCAGCGTCCAGATAAACAGTGGTCGCTGACGGATTGCATCTCGTTCGTCGTGATGAAGCAAGCAGGCATTCAACAGGCGATGACAGCGGATCACCATTTCGAGCAAGCGGGATTTCAAGCCCTCATGAGGACATAGAATCTTGGAGTTCGCCCACCCGATGGCGAAAATGATCGAAGTTTTGCTCGTTTGCAGCGCCGCCGTCCCTGCGAATTAGCACCGCCCAATGGCAATCCTATTGAACTTCGGTGACTATCTTCTGCGCGAAGCAGGTTCCTCTGATTATCAAAAGGAAGAAATCGAAGCGCGCACAAAGCGTCTTTTACAGTTCCCGCATGCGGTGATGGTCGAACTGTCCTATCCTGAATTGGATTTTGCCAATCGCTGGTGCTGGCAACAATTCGGACCAGGCGACGGCGATTGTTCTCAGAAGGACTCGGAATATCGTGTCTGCCTAATTGAAGAACCACACTCGCATTCGGGAGTGTGGACTAATTACTGGTTTGAAAAGACCGACTACAACTTCGGAGTTAACGAGTGGTACTTTGCGCATCAGGCGAATTGCGAGCTATTCCTAGAGTTTGTTCCGAGGATCAATTGGGGGGAGAGCTTTCCGGATGCAAAAGGTTGAGACACGATTGCTTTGACTAACGCGACGCAATCCTAGCTCCGATGACACGCCTGACATGCCTGCTGAGCCGCCGCAACTAACCGCGGCCCACTCGCCTGCCCGCCAGCCGCATGATGGCACTCGGTGCAGCACTTCAGCCCATCGAGTGAGCCGCCATGCATCGCGTCAGCGATCTTCTCAGCTTCATCGTTGGAAATGGGCCGATGCGAAAACGGCAAGCACCTATTCGGCAGCTTCAACGATGCCAGCGTGAGTAGGCCCTTCGCCGTCGGCACGCCTTCCTCGGCTGAAATCGGCCGCTCCACCACGGGAACAGCGGCACTGGCTCCCGGCATCGGCTGCACGACCCGCGGCGCAAACAAATTGCTGCCAAGCACCAGTCCCAGCGCCGCAATAATCAGCGATGCCGCAATCAGTCGCATCGCGCTCACCATCTGCGGCCGCCGCGGCTCACCGCGCGTCACGCGAACTTTCTTCTGTGAAGGATTCTTAGGCTCTTTTTCACCCGCCGGCGGTCCTTCCAACCTCGCAATCGCCAACTTTCGCCGTCCAGCCCGCCGCTGCCACGGCAACGATCCCTGATACTCGGGCAACTGCTCCGCTTCCTCGCTGCTCACCGCTTCATGGAGCAGCGCCACCGCCGGCCGCAGCGCCTCAGCCAATTGCCGGCACTCGTGACACGCCCGCAGATGCCGCTCCACCGCCTCATCCTGCGGCTCACCCGTCGGGAACGGCCCCCGCGTCAGCACCTCGAACACCTGATCGCAATTCATCAACAATCGCTTCACGACTTAACCTCCGGCCGCTCTTCCATGCCAATAGCCGGGAGCAAACCTGCTCCCGGTGAATCGCCAACACGTCGTCCACCGAGCTTCTCCGGGACCAAGTTTGGTCCCGGCTGTTGAGGACCGCGCAACCATTCCGCTAGCTTCACCAACCCCGTCTTCACCCGATGCTTCGCCCCCGGCTCACTAATCCCCATCGCCGCCGCGATCTCCGGAAACGTCAATCCGCCAAAAAACCGCAACCGCAGTGCATCTGCCTGCGCTTCCGGCAGCCGCGCTAACAATTCCTGCACCTGCTCACTCGTCTCTTTCGCCAACAACACCTCCAGCGGCGTGCTATTTTCTGTTGTCCGTCTCTTGTCTCCAGCTTCCTCTTCCCCGAGCCCCGAATCCCGAACCCCCAACCCCTCCTTCTTCGCCTTCCGCGAACACTGATTCAACATCACCGTCCACAGCCACGTCCGAAAGCTATACCGCGAGTCATACGTCGCCAGCCAACGGTGCGCACAGAGAAACGTCTCCTGCACTGCCTCCTCGGCCAACTCCCGCCGCCCCAGCCGACTAATAGCGGCTTTATGCAGCGGCCCCTGATATCGCTCTACCAACAGCGCAAATGCCTGCTCCTCGCCTTCCAAAGCTGCGGCAATCAAGAGCCAATCGGGCGACGCTGAATCCATTGCGGTCTATAGAGCGGCAAGCATATTAACCCGAAGCGTGAGCGAGGGAACTGTGCATCACCGCATTCAAGTCCCTCGCTCACTTCGGGTTTGTATAACCCGGGTAGCAACCAATTTCTATCATACCAACCCGCCGCGAAAGGAAAAACCTGATTGCAACTCGACCGGCGGTTGACCGCTTTAAAAACGCCTATAATCCTCCCCTAGCCGGGACCAAACCTGGTCCTGGAGCACTGCAAAAAATTGTCCATTCGCGATTCACCGGGAGCACGTTTGCTCCCGGCTAATTGCAATTCCCAGGAGCCTCCCCATGCCTCTTCGACCCCTTCTCATCACCACCGCCCTCCTGCTAGCCACTCTCACCACAACAGCCGGCAACATTTTTGCCGACGACTGGGCCTCCACAGTCAAATTCCCAGCCAGCGAAAAGCCCGTCCCCCTGTGGAACGGCAAAAACTTCGACGGCTGGGAAGGCAACACGGGCGAAAACGGCACGCCCAAATATTTCTCGATCAAAGACGGCGCCATCGTCGCCCGCAACGAAGCCGACAACGCACCCGCCGTTAGCAACTACCTGCTGACCAAAAAGCACTACAAGAACTTCCGCCTCGTCTTCGAAGGCAAGCTTGCCGAATCGCCCATGCACTCCGGCATCGCCTTCTGGGGCCACAAATACGAAAAAGACAGCCAGCCCAATTCCTTCCAAGGCCATCTCGTCATGTTCCCCGCCGGCTGGGGCTTCTACGATCTCTTCGGTCGCAACAGCATCTACAAGGACGACGGCCGGGCGAAAAAAGCCGACAACCACGACTGGAACAAGATGGAAATCCTCGCCATCGCCCCCCGCATTCGCCTCGCCGTCAACAACCAACTCGTCGCCGACTGGTCCGACGACAAGCCCGAGACCTGCGTCGCCGGTCCCATCGGGCTCCAGCACCACGCCAATAAAGTGCCCCAAGAAATCCGCTTCCGCGGCCTCTTCCTCAGCGAAAACCCCGAAGACCGGCTGATCACCGCTCAATAACCGCGGTTAAAGCACGAAACGCACTTAATGTCGTCCAACTCGCTGTAGGGAACGCCCTCCGTGGCGTTCCGCGACCTCGCGTGCGATCACCAATCGCCGGAACGGCCCAGAGGCCGTTCCCTACAGATTTTGTGTCGGCCCGCCAACCCAATTGTCCCTCTATCTTATGGGGCTTCGCGACGTTGTACGCGGGAAATTGCCCTCATTGCTTTTCCGTGACGTAGCGGTCACCCGTAGCACCTATTAACGGCACAAATGGCTTCCACTATACGAACCAATGGCATGCGTCACATATCTAACAACAATGTCATTCCCTGTTTCGCACAACGGTTTAGAATTCATTAGTTGAGCAATAAACTTATTAACGAGAGCTGCTAACGGCCAGGCAAAGAGGAACGGCCGGAGCAAACAAGAGTCGCCGCGAATGATCAGTGAAACGAATGCGTAGGCGACAAGGGGGGATAAAAATGAAACGGATTCTTTGGGCAGCGCTGATGACCAGCGCACTTTCAGCCGCGTTCGCCATGCCGATCTTCGCCCACGGCGGTGGCGGTGGCCACGGCGGTGGTGGCGGCGGTCACGGCGGCGGCTTCGGCGGTGGCGGTCACATGGGCGGCGGCGGCTTCGGCGGCGGCGGCCATATGGGTGGTTTCAGCGGTGGGCACATGGGCGGCTTTAG
>DASXLL010000016.1:0-13456 GCA_036496265.1 Pirellulaceae bacterium
GATCGTGGACGAGTTTGGCGATCTGCGGCACCTGCTGATCGAACAAGCCGAGCGTGCTCGGATTGGTGATCATGAATACGGCGACCTGATCGTCGAGCTTGGCAGTGAGATCGTCGAGATCGACCATACCATCGCTGCGGCTTTTGACCGTCACAAAATCGAAGCCAGCCATGCGGGCGCTGGCCGGATTGGTGCCGTGGGCGCTGTCTGGCGCTAATACTTTCGTGCGGTGCATCTTTTGATGCCGGTAATAGGCTGCCGCGACCATGAGAGCTGCCAATTCGCCGTGTGCGCCAGCCGCGGGCTGCAACGACACCGCTGGCAGGCCGGAAATCTCGGCGAGCATTTGCTGGAGCTCGAATAGCAGATGCAGCATGCCTTGAATCGTGTCGTCCGATTGCAGCGGATGGAGATCGGCAATTCCCGGCAGCGCGGCCATGCGTTCGTTCCGCTTGCTGTTGTACTTCATCGTGCAACTGCCGAGCGGATAGAAATGCGTATCGACGGACATATTGAGCGTCGAGAGATTCGTAAAGTGCCGCACAACCTCGGGCTCGGCGACTTCTGGCAATGGCGGCGATTGATCCGCTACAGCACTCGCCGGCAGCAGCTCCTTTATTGGTGGAGACGGCACATCACACGCCGGCAAACGCGCCGCCCGGCGGCCAGGCTTCGAGAGCTCAAACAAGAGAGAATTTGTCTTTAAGTTGCGCATGAGTCGCCTTATTAGCAGTTACACGAGGACGCTGGCCATTCGCGTATGCGGGCGCGGCGCGGAGCTTTCACGGCGAGCGGACAAAACCTCAGCCAGCCCATCGATTTCGGCTTTCGTCCGCTTTTCGGTAACGCAGACTAGGAAGCAGTCGTCGAGCTGGGGATACCACTGGCCGAGCGGGATGCCGGCCAAATAACCCGCGTCGGTCGCCTGAGCGAGCAAATCTGCGACCCGACCTTGCGAATCGCGGACGACGAATTCTTTGAAGATCGGCTGATCAAACGCCAGCGACAGCCGTGAACTCGCGGCGAGCTTTCCCTTGGCGTAATGCGCCTTGCGCAGGCACAGTTCGGCCGTCTCGCGCAGTCCTTGCGGCCCCAATTGAGCCAGATAAATCGAGGCCCGCAGCGCGAACAGGCCCTGGTTTGTGCAGATGTTGCTGGTGGCCTTTTCGCGGCGGATGTGCTGCTCGCGGGTTTGCAGTGTGAGCACCCAGCAGCGGCGGCCGCGGCGATCGACCGTTTGGCCGGCGATGCGGCCGGGCATACGGCGGACGAATTGCTCTTTGCAGGCCATGATGCCGAGATAAGGACCACCATAAAGCAGCGGCGTGCCGAGCGATTGACCTTCGGCAATCGCCACATCAGCGCCAAGATCGCCGGGACGCTTCAAAAGGCCGAGACTGATCGGATCGAATGATTGGACGAGCAGCGCGCCGGCGTCGTGCGCAATTTTGGCGATGGCGGCAACATCTTCCAGGCAACCGAAAAAATTCGGATGCTGCAACAACACACAGGCCGTTTCGCCATCAACGACGGCGGCGACATCAGCCGGCTTCACTACGCCGCCGGCCGCGGGAACGGTCACTAATTCAGCGCCAATACTCTTGAAATACGTCTGCAGGATTTCACGGTAGTGTGGATGAACGCTTTCGGCGACAACGGCTTTTTTCGGCCGGCCGGTAACGCTCATCGCGAGCAGCACGCCTTCGGCCGCTGCGCTGCCGCCGTCGTACAGGCTGGCGTTGGAAACATCCATGCCCGTGAGTTGGCAGATGAGCGTCTGATATTCGAACATCACCTGCAAATTGCCCTGGCTGACCTCCGGCTGATACGGCGTGTACGACGTATAAAACTCGCCGCGCGAGGCAATTGCATCGACGACCGCCGGCACGAAGTGATCGTAGGCTCCGCCGCCTAAGAAGCAGACCTTCTGGCCGATATGGCTATTTTTTGCCGCCAACGACTGCAGATGCTGCGCTAGCTCCATCTCGGACAGCGCGGGCGCAATGCTTAACGGCTGCTTTAGCCGCAGGATTTCGGGAATGCTGGCAAAAAGCTCTTCGATCGAACCGACGCCGATCGCTTGCAGCATCGATGCGATGTCGTCGGGGGTGTTGTAAAAATATGGCATTTTGTCATTGGTCCTTTGTCATTTGTCATTAGTTTGCCTTTCTGCAAATGACTAACGACCAATGACAAGTGACGATTATCCTTCAGAGGCACATTGTTTCTCGTAGGCATTCACGTCCATGAGCTTCTTGAGCGATGATTCGTCACTAATGGCGACCTTCATCATCCAGCCGTTGTTGTATGGATCGCTCGGGAGCGTTTCGAGTTTTTCAGCAAGATCGCTGTGGATGGCGATGACTTCGCCATCGATGGGGCTGTAGAGATCGCTGACGGCTTTGACGGATTCGACTTCGCCGAACGGCTGGCCCGCTTTCACGTGCGCGCCGACTTTGGGGAGGACCATGTGGACAAGGTCGGTGAGTTGCTCCAGCGCGAAGCCGGTGATTCCGATGGTGCCGACCTTGCGGCCGCCCTCGTCGCTAACGCGGACCCATTCGTGTGTTTCGGCGTAGAGCAGATCTTTGGGAGGCATGGGGCGCTAGAAGGTGAGTGGTGCGCGTTAGGAAGCGCGTTTGTAGAATGGAAGCGAAACGATGCGAGCGTGTTCGGTTGTGCCGCGGATGTCGATCGTCAACTCGGTGCCGGCCGCAGAATGCTGCGGCGGGACGTACGCCATGGCGATCGGCTTTTGCAAGGTAGGCGAAAAAGTTCCGCTGGTAATTTCACCGATCGGCTCGCCGCCAGCGAATACGCGATAATGCTCGCGGGCGGAACGTTTGCCGGAAAGCTCAAGCCCGACGCGAACTTGTGTCGGTGAATTCTGCTTCACGGCGGCGAGTGCATTTCTTCCGATGAAGTCGCGATCTTCAAGGTTCACGGCGAATGACAAGCCGGCCTGAATGGGATTGATTTGTTCGGAGAGTTCATGACCGTAGAGCGGCATGGCGGCTTCGAGCCGCAATGTGTCGCGTGCGCCAAGGCCGACGGCCATTGCGCCAGAGGGCTGACCGTGAGCCAAAACTTGCTTCCAGACAGTGGCCGCGATTTCGGAGGGAACAATTAACTCGCAGCCGTCTTCGCCGGTATAGCCGGTGCGACTGACGATCGCGGCCGCGCCGCAGACGTTCATTTCGCCTCCGGTGTAATAAGTCAGAGCGCTAATGTCAGCAGTGGCCAACGGCTGAACGAAGCCGATCGCTTTCGGTCCCTGCACGGCGATCATCGCCGTCTCGATCGTGCTGTCGGCGATATTGACTTCTTCGCCCGTTTTGCGGTTTTTCAGCAGCCAGTGATAAATCTTGTCGCGGTTGCTGGCGTTTACGACCAGGAGGTAATAGTCGACGCGGCCGCGCGACTGTAGGCAATAGACGAGCACATCGTCGAGAATGCCGCCATCTTCGTTGCAGACGAGCGAGTAGCGAATTTTGCCCGGGGCCATGCCGGCGACTTGGCGGGTCAGCATCCGATCGAGAAAAGCCTCCGCACCACTGCCGGTGAGCCGCAGGCGGCCCATATGCGAGACGTCGAAGAGGCCGGCGGCTTGCCGCGTCGCCTGGTGCTCGGCGACGATTGAGCCGTATTGCACGGGCATCGACCAGCCGGCGAAATCCACCATTCGCCCGCCATGCGCGGAGTGCCAGTCAGCCAGCGGCGTGCGTAGAAGCGAGCCGGTCATCGATGCGTTTTAGATGTAAAGGAACGGGTGACTGGTGCATTGTATCGGCGGTGGGGCGCGAAGCTAGGGGCGGGCCGGAAGTGCCGAATGCGGAGTTCGGAGTGCGAAATGGAAGGCATTCAGTAATCAAAATTACTGCCCCGTTCCGCATCTCGCACTGCCTTGGGCATTTCGATTGGCGTTTGATACATCGATTGGTTATTCTGCCTGCGTCCCCGGAGCCTCCATGTCATTGAATCGTCCAATTCATCCAAGCGGGCCGAACCCATACGAGTCGCCAGCGACGCCGTCTCCGCAGCCGGTTCGGATACCTGATCCGAGCACTGTTGAAGTTCTACCGCGCGTCCTGGGTCCCTTAGACGCGGTGGCGATCGTGGTCGGGTCAGTCATCGGCAGTGGCATTTTTCTGAAGGTCAGCAACATTGACGCGAAAGTGCCGTCGTTTGGGGCGATCATGGCCGTGTGGCTGCTGGGCGGCATTGCGACTTTGTCCGGCTCGTTGGCGCTCGGCGAACTGGCAGCGATGATGCCGCATGCCGGTGGACCATACGTTTATCTGCGCGAAGCCTACGGACGCGTCACCGCGTTCCTCTGGGGCTGGGCCGAATTTTGCATCATCCGCACCGGCTCACTGGGCAGCCTCGCTTGCGGCACAGTCATTTACTTCAACAAGTTTTTGGAGTCGCTCGAAGCGAACGGCGTTTTACCCGAGAGCGATTGGGTGCCTTTGCCGCACCTGGCTCAAGCGGTTGTCACGGTCGCGGCCGTGCTGTCGTTGACCTGGGTAAACGTAATCGGCACGCGTTGGGCGGCGCGAACACAAAACATCACCACAATTATCAAGCTGACCTTTTTGATGGTATTGATGCTCGGACCGCTAATCTTCGGGCGCTGGAATGTGTCTAACTTGCAGCCGCTAGCTCCCAGCGATTTCTCGTTCGATTTTTTCAAGGCCTTCGGCCTCGCAATGGTTGCCGTTTTCTGGCCCTACGACGGCTGGATCAACATCGGCCCGGTCGCGGAGGAGGTTCGCAATCCGCAGCGGAATGTGCCGCTGGGCCTCGGCCTCGGCGTGCTAGTCATCACGTTTGTTTATGTGGGGGCGAATGTCGGTTACCATCTCTGCCTGCCGATCAGCGAAACGCAGGTCTCAAAAACAATTGCGGCTGATGTCTTTGAGTCATTTTTCGGCCGCTGGGGCGTGATGTTGGCCTCGGCGGGCGTGATGATCTCGATGTTCGGCGCGCTCAACTCGAATTTGCTCGCTGGGCCGCGGATTTATTTCGCGATGGCTCGTGACGGCTTGTTTCCACGCCGCATCGGGCACGTTCACGGTCGCTTCAAGACGCCGACGAATGCCGTGCTCGCTCAAGCGGCTTGGTCGCTCTTGCAAATTGCTGTCGCATTCGCCGTATCCGCAAATCCAAAGGGGGCGTTCGACGTGCTGACGGATTTCGTCGTCCTCGGCGGCACGGTTTTTTATGCGCTAGTGGTGGGCGCTGTCATCGTGCTGCGCCGCAAAATGCCGATGGCTGAACGACCTTACAAAACTCACTTTTATCCGCTCACGCCGATTATCTATCTGCTGACAGCGCTGCTGGTTGTGGGCAGCATGTTGGCGGAGACTTTTTCTTCCACTGCCACCCGCGTGGATCAAATGAAAGTGCCGGGCTTCTTGGTTTTGATGGTCATCGGTTTGGTGCTTTACGCGATTTTTCGGAAGCTTGAGCAACGGGCGGCGGCTCAGCAGGAGCTTCGCCCTCCCAATATCAGTACTTTGCCTTAATCAGGAGCACGGGAACTTCCACTTCGTGGCGGACGGTGTCGGCAGCGGTGCCGAGGAAAAAATCGGCGATGAAGCGATGGCCGTGAGTGCTCATGGCCACTAGGCTGCAACCGCGTTTGCGGACCCATTTAATGATTTCGGTAGCGGGGTCGCCGAAGGCGAGCTCCGTTTGGGCGAAAACTCCCCTGGACTCTAATTCATCCTTAACCTTTGCCAGGTACGCGCGATCCTCGGTGACTTCTTTGCTAACGGCGTCGGCGCCGTGGGTTCGCGCGGCCCAGCCGTCGGCGACGTGGAGGAGGGTGACCTTGCTTTTGCACATGGTGGCCAGCGGCACGATGTGCTCGAGGATCGTGCGGTCGGCGGCGGTGGCGTCGAGCGTGACGAGAATGTGCTCGTACATGGGAGATTTCTAAATACTCCTGGATAACGCCTTCATTTGGCTGAAGTCGCTGGCAAACCTTTGTTTTGCATGGCGACACCTAGCGCATGAATCTGCTCCAGAAATTGCCGGACCTCACTAATATCCGCGCCCATGCGGGTCGAGAATTCCGGCGCATCTAAAGCGTTGCAAACCTCGTTGATTGCGTTGTTCAAGATTTCGACCTCGTCGCAAGAGACGACCACCGTGGCATCCTTTTCAGTGCAACTTAAGGTTCTCATTTTCACGGCTCCTAATTAGCGGAGGTTCTCGAAATACTCTTTACCGTTTCTAGGTCGAAACGCCGTGCCGACGTCAATACTTTTTGGATTTGTTATGACCACGACGCCTTTCTCTGGATTCCACCAGGCCTTTCTCCCGCGTGACAAATCCTTCGTCTGTGATGTCGCGTCTGTCATTATATGCTCGACCAATTCGGCGAACTGATCTTTTGTCGTGATTTCGGGAAACTCGTTTTGCTCAACAGCGTGCCTTTTCCAAGCATGACCCGCGGCAATTGCTCTTGCTTCGAGTGAAAGCATGATTTTGGGAACCGTTTTCGATAGGCTAGCCTCCGATGATAATGTGCCACGCTCGGGCTAACGACTCGGGTAAGCCGTAGAGATCGAGGGCGGTAATTAGGATGCACGAGGCCCAGCTCACAGTCATGAGGAACCAGCCGATCCGGTGATTGCCCATAATTTTCTTCGAGCTGACGAAATGAACGAGGGGGAACATGGCGAGGGGCAATTGGATGGCGAGCACCACTTGGCTGAGCGTCAGCAGGTCAGTGACGCTGCCTTCGCCGCGGAGGCCAATGATAAACACGGCGGGCAAGATCGCCAACAACCGCGTAATGAGTCGCCGCAGCCAAGGCTGCATGCGCCAGTGCATGAAGCCTTCCATGACGACCTGGCCGGCTAGTGTGCCGGTGATGGTGCTGCTTTGGCCGCTGGCTAAGAGGGCTACGGCGAACAGAATGCTCGCGAAGACGCTGCCCAGAAGCGGCGAAAGGGTCAGGTAGGCAATGCGAATCCAGTCGGTCTCGTCAGTTAGCGAGACAAGTTCACCGCTCGCGAGCGTAACACTCTCTTTGCCATAAAACGTCATGGCAGCGAGCACGAGAATGGCGGCATTGACCAAAAAGGCGAGAGAAAGAGCGACGACGGAGTCTAGTGTGTTGAACCAAATCGCGCGCCGGACGGACTCATTGTCGGCCTGTAGCTTCCGCGACTGGACCAGGGCCGAGTGCAAATACAAATTGTGCGGCATCACCGTCGCGCCGATGATCCCGATGGCAACGTAGGCCATGCCAGTCTGGGCCAAGGTTGGGCTGAGAATCGACCTGCCGAGCTCTAGAAAATCCGGCTGCGTGTCGTGCAGAACGAACAATTCGATGAAATAGCACACGCCAATCGTCAAAATCAACACGCTAATCACCGCCTCAATCATCCGCATGCCGAAGCGCTGCAAAGCCAAGAGAATCATGACGTCGAACGCGGTGATGATGACGCACCAGAACAGCGGAATTCCAAAGAGGAGATTAATGGCGACGGCGCTGCCGAGTACTTCGGCCAGATCGCAAGCAGCAATCGCAATTTCGCAGGCGAGCCAATTTGGCCACCGTGTCCAGCTCGGATAAAAATCGCGGCAGGCCTGCGCTAAATCTTTACCGGTGACGATCCCCAGACGAGCCGAGCAGCACTGCAAGAAGATCGCCATCAAGCTCGACATCGCCACGACCCACAACAAGCCATAGCGATACGACGCGCCGCCCTGAAGATCGGTGCCCCAGTTGCCCGGGTCCATGTAGCCGACGCTAACGAGCATTGCCGGCCCGCCATACGATAGACATTGCTGCCAAAAGCTGGCGTTTCCCGGCGGCACTTTGACCGTGCTGTGCAAACCCTCCAGCGATGGATGCGAAGCGTATTCAGGATTTGCCAACTGCTTGTCCATGCCGATTCGTCTAAACATTTATTTTGAGCACTCAAAATACCGCGCCTAGTCTCATTATTCAATGGCAAATGTGGGGAGAATCTCGAATTGGAGAGAGCCGGGATCGCCTCACTCAGCGGCTCTCATACCAACGAGCGACGTGGCCTTCGATTTCGTCGCCCGAAAGCGGCAGCACATCGACGGACGGCCCCCAAGTGATGGCGAAGGCGGCTTTGCGGATGCGGTCGTTGAGGGCGGCGAGCTGGCGGCGGACTTCGGTTTCGGTGGTGAGGTTTTTTAGATTGGCGAGCGTGTTTTGAACGTCGAGGCGAATAGCGAGGGCGGGTGGGAGGCTAGAGAGCTGCTCGCGCTTGAGCTTATCTTTAACCCACCACAGCTCGTCGTGTGGTTCGTCGATGCCGGGAATTGGTTTGCCGAAGCCGGAGAGGTTTTCAAATTGGCCGGCGGCTTGAGCGGCTTGGATTCGCTGTTCGGCGAGGAAGTCCCAGGAGCGGATTTTTTTGGTGGTGTTCGGTGGTTGGAGCAAGTCGGACATTGGATGCGAAGCGGTTCGCAAGGTCCCGCCGGGCCGGCGGGACCTACTCGGTACTGGCCCTCGCACTCATTATATCGGCGGCGGCTAAAGGCGGCTGTGGCGGGCCATTTGTTGGGCGAGGAGGTCGAGTTGGCCTTTGAGGTCGGCGAGGAGGATGTGGGGGCTCGCGCCTTCGGCCAAGTGCAGATAGAAGGACTGGCCGGCGCTGGAATGCGATGTGGATAGGAGCGTGGTGGCTTCGCGGACGGTTTTCAGCTCTTGATCGAGGTCGCTGAGGACGGCGGCGGTTTGGCGATTGGTGGACCAGAGGCCGTTGAGCTGTAAGACGAGGCCGAGGATCAGGCCGGCCTGGCCGATGAACATTAGCGGCACGCCGAGGGGCCAGAGATCATTACGTTTCACGATAAAGGACCAGGCAAGGAGGAGGACGCCGCAGGCGAAGAGTGTGAGGCCGATGGTGAGGACGGTCCAGGCGGCGAGGCGGGCTTGCGGGTGCGGCTTGGCTGGCGAGTGGCGCGGCTCGAGGGTTGCTTGATTGTATGAATCGGCTGTTTTCTGTGCCGGCGATCGCAAATGCGAGTGGAGCGCCTGAGTGACCTCGCCGATGGCTGATGGTCGCGTCTTCAAAGAGCTTAGGAGTCGTTGGACGCCGCGGAGTTCGGCTTCGATAGCCCAATCTTCATTGCTGAGCGGCGTATTGCGGAAGAGTTTTTCGAGCGTGGCCGTTTGAGTAGAAACTTGAGACGTGTTTGCCGTTGGGGCGAGCGCGGGTGTTAGCGCGCCGCTGCATTTGCCGCAGCGCAGCGTGCCTTCGCTGGCCGAGCCCAGGGCGGGTGTGTCTTGCTGGCAGGTGGAACACCACATGTGCAACAAATTCGAAGAACCAAGAACCAAGAAGCAAACGGCCATGCAGGCGTTCGCTCGCTAGCATGGTCTGCGCAGGGACAACGCTTAATGGGCGCAATCGACTGGCAGCGTTGCGAACTGCATGAAATTTGTCGGTCGCGGTGGATTTGTGGGTGATGCTCGCGGCTACTTTGATTGGGGGCCGACGGGTGTGCCGAGGACTGCGAGGAATTGGCGGATCCAGGCGGGGTGGGCGGGCCAGGCGGGAGCGGTGACGAGATTGCTGTCGGTGTAGGCATTGTCGAAGTTTTGGCTGGCGGGGATGAATTCGCCGCCGGCGAGCTCGATTTCGGTGCGGCAGGCTGGATAGGCGCTGACTTTGCGGCCTTTCATCACGACGCCGGCGGCGGTGAGGAGCTGCGCGCCGTGGCAGATGGCGGCGATTGGTTTTTTGGCGGCGGCAAAATGGCGGACGATGTCGAGAATGCGCGGCGTTAGCCGGAGGTATTCGGGCGCGCGGCCGCCGGGGATGACAAGCGCGTCGTAGGCTGCTTCGTCAATCTCTTCGAAAGTCGCGTTGAGGCGGAAATTGTGGCCGCGCTTTTCGCTATAGGTTTGCTCCCCTTCGAAATCGTGAATGGCGGTCGCGACTGTATCGCCGGCTTTTTTGCCGGGGCAGACGGCATGCACTTCGTGACCGACGAGCTGGAGCATTTGGAAGGGCACCATGGCTTCGTAGTCTTCGACGTAGTCGCCGACGAGCATGAGGAGGCGTTTCATGACAGAAGGCTTGAGACTTGAGGCGTGAGGCGTGAGGTTTTCGTCAGGCATTGGCGGAGCGGCGGGGGGCGCGTTGGCCTTGTAGGAATGGTTCGAGGTAGTCCATGACGAGGAAAATGCCGGCGGCGCAGGTGCCGGTGAGGTAGCCGAGAAAGGCGCCGATGGGAACGCCGAAGATAAAAACGCAAGCGGTAACCATGAGAAACTCTTCCTGGTCAAGTCGTCGATCGCCGGCGATAAGCGGGATGATGAAGAGCGGGACGAGGATTGCGCCCGCGACGGAGGAGGCCAGCCGCGGCGTTTTGCCGTTAAACATTTGGGCGAAGCAGATGACGAGCGTTTGCAGGCCGAAGAATAAATAGACGGGCGGCGGAGCGTTGAGCAGGCGGAACGCGCCGAACAGGATGGCCAGCGCAGTCATGATGCCGAGAATGGCAGACATGCCAAAACGCTTAGGGACCATGTACCGGGCGGGAGTCGGCGACTGAAAATGAAGGAAGCCGATGCGGACCGTGGAAGGCTCGCTGCCGGGCGGATTGGGAAGCTGCATGGGCTGAATGCGCGGCGCGTAGGGATAGTTGTCGGCATCTGGCAGCTCAGCAGCCGGGCCTACGATGATTGCATCGAGGGGTTGTTCTTCCGGCGAATCGTTCGTGGCAGTCATACGACCACTATTGTCGTCCAAGGCGATGCTGGCTGGCAATGCGCGAGCAATCGGGTTTTCTCGCTAGTGGGCTTTCATTCGGCGAAAGCCCACACTTTCACGGAGCGAAAGGCGACAATTAGATTTTCGTAAACTCGCGGCGGGCGAAGATGGGCCAGATGGCTTCGACTTTGTCGCCGCGGCAAGCGTAGAGGCGGTCGTAAAGGTTTACGCTGGGGTCGCAGTGGGGAACGATGAATTCCAGGCGGTCGCCGAGAGCGGGGAGCTTGGCGCCCTCGCTGGTGAGGGCGCCGAATTCGTCGCCGGATTTGGTGTAGGTGAGGCCGGGCCAGGATTTGGCTTGGGGAAGATTGGTCGTTGTGGTGTCGAAACCTTTGGTGCCGGCGTCGATCGTGACGCGATCGGAGTGCGTGGCGTTGACGACGGTGGCGAGCACGGTGAGGCTCGGCTGGAAATCGGAGTAAGTTGGCTGGCCGTCCGCGCCGCCAATGCGGCGGTAATCGACGTCCATAAAGACGTAGGAGCCGACTTGCAGTTCGGTGACGCCATCGATGGCGCTATCGATGTTGTACGTGCCGGTGCTGCCGCCGGAGAGGATTTTTGCGTCGAAGCCGTGGAGTTTGAGCAGTTGGCGCGTTTCGACGGCTTTGGTCATGGCGATCCGCGAAGTTTCGCGGCGTTTTTCGAAGCCGACGGTGTGCGAGGCGTGGCCAGCGTAGGCCTGGACGCCTTGGATGCGCAGCCGCTTGGAGCGGGAGATTTGTTTGGCCAATTCGGCGGCGGGATCGCTCGGCAAGATGCCGGTGCGACGATCGCCAACGTCAAGATCGACGAGGACGGGGATATCGACGCGAGCCGCTTCGGCGGCCTCGGCGAGCAGAGTCGCCTGCCGCTCGCTGCCAACGGACAGCATGATGTCGGCCCCGCTCGTGGCGAGAGCAACCATGCGCTCGATTTTGCCAGCGTCAACAATGGGGCTGGTTAGAAGGAGGCCGCGGATGCCGGCGGCGGCCATCGCCTCCGCTTCCCCGACAGTGGCGACGCAAATGCCGTGGGCGCCGGCCGCCATTTGCAGCTTGGCGATGGCCGGGCACTTGTGCGTTTTGGCGTGCGGCCGGCAGCCGATTTTGGCCTGCCGGCAGTGGTCGGCCATTTTCTTGATATTGGCTTCGAGCGCATCGAGATCGACGACGAGGGCCGGGGTGGGAATTGTGGCCTTGGTGAGACCGGGGGCAGGGATTTCAGCAACTGCTGTGCTGGTTGCCGCAGTCGAACTTGCTGCCAGGATGCTGCCGGTCATAGAGGATGCCAGAAAGTTGCGACGATCCATGGTTATTCTCCGCTGGGTAACCGCCGGAAGCGGATTGTATGCCGCAGCGTGGGTGCGAGGAATCGGCTGGTAGCTGGCTGGGGGTGGTTTCCGACAAATCAGCCATTTCAGGTGATTAATACCTGACCGGATATGCACGGGTTTTTGATTTATGCAGGGCAGTTATTTGGCGTAAGTCGCTGCCGCGTAAGTGGTTGTAAACATTTGTTCAGATTTGGATTATGCATGCCGTGCATAATGCGAGGCTCTTTGGATTTTTGAAAAAATGTTGCGACCGTCTTCGTTCGCACAGGCGAGTGGCAATTGCGTGCTATGGAACAGATGTATAGATGCGCGAAGGGGGCGGATTATTGGTGGATATTTCCGCTGCGGCCCTCACGCCGAATACTTTCGCACGACCTCTTCGTTTATTTCTACGCCTAAGCCGGGGCGGGTGGTGGGGGTGAGATAGCCGTTGTGCCAGGGGAGCGGTTCGGCGAGGAGTTCTTTGTGAAAGCCGCCGAATTGCTCGATGCATTCCATGATGAGCAGATTGGGTGAGCAGGCGGCGAGTTGCAGGGAGGCGGCGGCGACGAGGGGGCCGGCATAAACGTGGGGCGTGATTTGGGCGTAGTGGGCTTCGGCCAGTCCGGCGACTTTTTTGGCTTCGAGAAAACCGCCGATGCGGCCCATATCGAGGTTTAGAATGCGGGCGGCATGGGAGCTGAGCAACTGGCGGAAGTCGTATTTCGTACTGAGGCGCTCGCCGGCGCAGATGGGGATGCTAGTGCCGCGGGCGACTTCGGCCATTTCGTCCACGTTGGCTGGCGGCACGGGCTCTTCGAACCAGAGCGGGCGGAAGGGCTCGATGACTTTGGCGAAGCGAATGGCCCCGGAGGCCGTGAACTGGCCGTGCGTGCCAATCAAGATGTCGGCTCGTTCGCCGATCGCCTCGCGCACAGCCGCGACGACGCGCTCGGCGGCGTTGAGTTGCTGCACGGTCAGTTGCAGCGGCTTGCGCGGATCGGTAGTGCGGACGTCGTTGGAAATGGGATCGAGCTTGACGGCGGTGAAGCCTTGCTCGACGTAGTCGAGGGACCGCTGCGCCGCGAGCTTGGGATCGGCGCGGACGATGTGGCTGTCGATTCCATCGGCGTAGAGATACGTGTAGGTGCGTATTTTTTCGTTGTACAGACCGCCGAGCAGATCGTAGATCGGCCGGCCTGTCGCCTTGCCGATGATGTCCCAGCAGGCCATGTCGAGGCCGCTGAGGATGCCCATTTTCACGAGGTCGGGGTGCTCGTCGTAGCCGTATTTGAAAACTTTTTGGTGGAGCATTTCGGTGTCAAACGGGCTGTGGCCTAGGAGCGCCATCTTGGCGATTGCTTCGGCTAACTGCACGCCGGTGCCGGGA
>DASXLL010000017.1:0-31837 GCA_036496265.1 Pirellulaceae bacterium
GCCAACACGAACCGCGCCGCCGGCCACCCCGCTCCACTCCGGCTGGGTAAGGGCCTGCGCTCCGCGGGGAGGCCGGCTCCCCAACTCGCAGCCCCAGCCATGTGACCACAACGCGTCTTGACAAAACCCTACATAGCTAAAACCAAAACGCGTGAAACCGAGGCGATGAGGGCGGAACATGGATAAGCCCTTGCGTGGGAGGGTGCGAATGGCTTAAGCGGCGGTTCGCGATTGCCGCTGCGTTATCGAATTGTCTGCGAGACGGCTTCGCGGAGTTGGCAGGTGCTACGGCCGGCGAGGACGGGTATCAACGGAGCAAGTATTTTAATGGAAGGGCGAGGCCGAACTTATCTGGGACAATTTTTTTCTAGTACTTTTGGGTATCAGCGATGACGGTAAGTCGTTGAGGCGTAAGGGCGGAGAGCGGTGAGTGGTTGGTGAGCGTTTCGGGACTTATGGTGAGGTTTGGTGAGCGGTGGTGAGCTTAGGTCTCGTGGCGCTCCGAATTTGATGATTTGTCTCAGTGATATATTGCAAAATCGCGGGAAAGGCGGGCAGGAATTCGGGAAGTTTTCTCGGGCCGCGATTCGCAGGGTTGCTGGTGGGTCTTCGACGCGACCGCCGGCGATCACTCCTTCGGCGCCCCTTTGATTTGTCCGGCGTTTGACTTTAAGTCGAAATCAAACGCATTTTTACCTGGCTTCACGTCGGCGGTGAGAGTGGTGGCTTCGTTATAGACGATCGGCACACGTTCTTTTGGCCCGGGACCGCCACCCGTGCCCAAATCGCCCGTGCTGATTCGCACCGAATTGTTGCCGATCCAAGCACCTTTCTCATTGTCAGTAAACATCATCTCGTAGCTGCCGTTGGCGTCGGTGCGGCCGTAGGAGGTCGTGCCGTGCTCCGTCGGGGCAAACACGACGAAGGCGTTTGCCAGCGGCTGTCCGTCGAGCGTGACCTTGCCGCGCACGTCGGCTAGATCGCCGCGTTTGCTGCAACTGGCCGACAACGCAAGAAGCGCGGTGAGGCCGAGGATAATCCGTCTGCTCGACAAAGCTCGCGACAGCCCGCCCGACATCGAGCACGTTAATTTCACATCCATCATTCACCCGCTGCGACGGTCAATCATTTAACTGCGTATCGTTCCACGGCTACGGCACGGCAGCAAGCAAAATCTGGCAAGGCCCGTCGGCGCCTCTCTATAAAAATCCGATGGAACGATTCCGTACCGGGCTGCGTCTGAGCCGGTACAATTGGCCTATCTTCCCCTATCCCATCTTTGGGGCGGCATAGTCTTTGCCATGAATGGGCCGGTTTTGCGCGTTGTGCAGACAAGGAGGCCGGTACAAGCCGTATCTCCAGGCTGTGACTGAAGATACGAGAATTCAAATTCTCGTTCTATCTATCTTTCCCATATCGCCCAAATACACTGAGTCTTATAAGCCAGTGGTTAACTTTCTTTTTGCCGAGCGCCCGACATGGAACGTCTGAATCACCTCGAATTGGCACCGATGGATGTGCCGCAGTTTTTGTGGCGGCATCGCAAGACGGTGCTAAAAACGTTCGCGGTCGGCATGACTGTGACGCTGCTCTATTTCGCGCTCGCGACGCGAACGTATCGTTCGGAAGCGAAGGTTCTCGTCCGCATTGGCCGCGAAAGCATTACGCTCGATCCGACGGCGACGACGGGTCAGTTTGTCGCGATGGCCGAGACTCGCGACAGCGAATTGCACGAAGTCGAAGAGCTGCTCGCCAGCCGGGCGACGGCGGAGAAAATCGTCGATCAGTTCGGGCCGCGCATCATTATGGAAAAGAAAGGTTCTGGTTCCGTCGGCGACATGCTGTCTTGGCTGAACGCGGTCAATCTAAACCCGCTGCGGGTTTATAGCCTGCGAGATAAAGCGGTAAAGGCACTGCAGAAGAATCTGGGAATCTCGGCCGGAAAGAAGTCGAATGTTTTGACGGTTTCTTACAAGGCGAACAATCCGCAACAGGCTCACGATGTGCTCGAAGCGCTGCTCGCGTCGGCCCGCGAGGATCATGCCCGCGTTCATCGCACCAGTGGCTCGCAAAAGTTCTTTGAAAGCCAGCGCGAGTTGCTAGGCAAAGACTTGCGGGCACAAGAGCAAGGGTTGCGGGAATACAAAGACACGCACGGCCTGGCGTCGCTGACGACGCAGCGTGACGCCGAGGTTGGCATCATCGCGGCGCTGCAAAGCGATCTGCTGCGGGCCCGCGCGGAGCAAAGCGCGGCGCAAGCGGAAGTTGATTTGCGGCACAAGCAATTGCGCGATCAGCCGGCGATGATCGTGACCGAGCAAACGACCGGACAGCCTCAAACGGCCAAACAGACGCTGCGCGAGAAGCTCTACGAGTTGGAAGTTCGCGAGCAAGAATTGGCGGCCCGCCTCAAAGCCGAATCGCCGCAACTGGTGCAAATTCGGACGCAGATCGCCGAAGCGCGACGGATCATGACCGATGAGCAGATCAGCACCGAGACCAAAAAAGGCCTCAGCCAAACGCATCAAGCGGCTGAGCTGGCTCTGCAAGAGCGAGAGACGGCGCTCGTGGCCTTGTCGGCTCGATGCGCGGCCCTGGATAGCAAGTTGGCCACGGCCAACGACGAGCTGAAAAAGCTGAATGCTGCTGAATTGGAGCTCAGTCACATCGAGCGCGAGATCGATCTAGCCCGCACGAGCTATCGGAAGTATTCGGAGAATTTAGAGCAGGTGCGAATCGATCAGGAACTCGAGGTTGCGAAGATTTCGAGCCTGAACTTGATGCAACCGCCGACGTTCAGCGAGACGCCTGCCACGCCCGATCCAATGGTTACGCTCACGCTGGGCGGCATCGGGTCGCTGCTGGCCGGCGTTGGCGTGGCACTGCTTTATCACCAACCCTCCCGCAAGCGCCGCTCTGGTTCGCGAAGAGCGAAAGAGCCGGCGCATGACAACGGCTCCGCCGCATCGCATCCCCGCTCCTTGGAGGTCGCCACAGCCAAACCGCGGTGATTCCTTACCTCCGCTTTTGGTTGCCTTCGCCATCCATGTCGCTTGGTCTTCTTAGCAACGATCAGCCGCTGCTCAGCGGCCACGGCCCAGACGCACTGCCGCGTCTGACGGTCGTGGCGCCGTTGTTCAACGAAGCCGACTCGATCGAGCGGCTGCGAAACGAGCTGTTTCGATTAGGGGCGACGCTCGCCGGCAAATATGAAACGGAGTTCCTGCTAATCGACGACGGCAGCACGGACGAGACATACTCCGTTATTCAGCGCGTCTTTGCAGATGACCATCAGGTGCGCTGCGTGCGGCACTCTGTAAACCGCGGCCTGGCAGCCGCACTCGCGACAGGCATCGCCGACGCGAGGACGCCAATCGTTGCTTCAATCGATGCGGATTGCACCTATGAACCGGTGCAACTGGTGGCTTTGCTCGAGTGCATTGCTAGCGGCGTCGATATGGTTGTGGCGTCGCCGTATCATCCGCAAGGAAAAGTCGTCGGCGTTCCGGTCTGGCGAATCGCGATCTCGAAGCTGGCGTCACGCCTGTATCGCTTCGTCCTGCGAAATCAATTGCACACCTATACGAGCTGTTTTCGCGTCTATCGCCGCAGCTCGGTGCTTGGCTTGCCACAAACGCGCAGCGGCTTCGTGGGCGTCGTCGAAATGTTGTGGCAGCTTGATCGGCGCGGCGGAACGATCGTTGAATGCCCGGCTGTACTAACGGTGCGGAAGACGGGCCAATCGAAAATGCGAATTCTGACCACGGCGCTTGGTCACTTGCGGCTCTTGGCGGCTGCAGCGTGGGAGCGAATGCCAATTGTGCCTCGCGGCGCGCGACCGGAGCCGCTCGTGGCGCGACCCGTTGGATGAATACTTTGATTTGCAACTCGATTTTGTGAGACCGACATGATCCAAAAACTTCCTTTGACTTTGCCATCCGACCAGGATGCGACGGGACGAACGCTGGGCGACGAAGAAATCGCCCGCGTGGCCTCCGCGATCCGAAGCGGCACGCTCACGAGCACCAAGGGAGCGTATGTCAAGCAACTCGAAGAACGCTGGGCCGCCGCGATGGGCGTAAAGCATGCGTACGCCTGCTCGCACGGCAGCGCGGCCATTCACTGCGCGATTGCGGCAATCAATCCCGAGCCGGGCGATGAAATCGTCACGACGTCAATCACCGACATGGGTGCGCTCACGCCCATTTTGTTTCAAGGCGCCATTCCAGTCTTCGCGGATGTCGATCCGGCGACGTGCAATGTCACGGCGGAAACGATCGAGCGCGTTTTAAGCGATCGCACGCGGGCGGTCGTCGTCACGCACCTGTTCGGCAACCCGTGCGACATGATGGCGATCATGCGATTGTGCCAGGAGCGCGGCATCCCGGTGATCGAAGATTGTGCCCAAGCCTTTGGCGCTCGCCACGCCGGTCAGTTAGTCGGCACGATCGGCGACATTGGCTGCTTCAGCCTGCAGCAGGGTAAGCACATCACGACCGGCGAAGGCGGCCTGGTGGTGACGAACAATGCGGATTACGCCCGGCGGACGTTTCTGTTCATCAACAAGGCTTGGGGCTATGGCGATCCGCAGCCGGACCACTATTTTCTGGCGCTCAACTATCGCATGACCGAGCTGGCCGGCGCGGTGGCCGTGGCGCAGCTCGACAAGCTCGATGACGTGGTGGAGCGGCGCATTGAGCTGGCAAATGAACTCACGGCCGCGCTCACGGGCCTGCCGGGCATTGCCACGCCGGCCGTTTGTCGCGGCGATGTTCATACCTACTGGAAATACTGCCTCGGAGTCGATTCGCGAATGGTTACCGGCGGGTCGGTGCAACTGGGCGCGGCGCTTAAGCAGCGGGGCATCTTCTCGGCCCCGCGATACATCCAAAAGCCGGCGTTTGCCTGCCAAATCTTCCGCGATCAACGGACGTTTGGCGAAAGTCGCTGGCCGTTCACGCTCGCGCGGCCCGCAGCGGTCGATTATTCGCCTGAGCAATTCCCGGGCACGTACGAAGGACTCGACCGTGTGTTGGTTTTGCCGTGGAACGAGCGGTACACGAGCGAGCACGTGCAGTACATCGCCGATTCGATTTCCGCCTGCGTAGCGGACCTGCGGAGGGCCGCCGCATGAGCCAGAAAATGCAACTAGGACTGATCGGGGCCGGAGGAATTGCCCAAACGTATGTGCAGGCTCTCGCCGAATCGGTGACGGCCGAACTGGTGGGCGTGGCGGACGTGCGGGCGAGCGCCGCGAAGGCCCTGGCGGAGCGCGCCGGCTGTCCAGCCTTTGGCTCGTTCGAGGAGCTGCTCGAAGAGGTCGATTGCGAGGGCGTGATTGTCTGTACGCCGCCCGTGACCCATCCAGAAATCTGTTGTAACCTGCTCGATCGCGGCCTGAACGTGCTCTGCGAGAAACCGCTGGCCGTCGGCCTCGATGAAGCACGGGCCATGGTGGCTGCCGCGGAGCGTTCGGGCGCTCAGCTCACGATGGCGTCCAAATTCCGCTATGCCCGCGATGTGGTCGAAGCAAAATCGATTGTCGCTTCGGGCGTCATCGGCGACGTGGTGCTGTTCGAGAACGCCTTCACCTCGCGCGTCGAAATGAAGTCTCGCTGGAATAGCGATCCGACAATCAGCGGCGGCGGCGTGCTGGTCGATAACGGAACGCACTCCGTCGATATTCTGCGGTACTTTTTGGGCCCGCTGGTCGAAATCCAAACGATCGAAGGCCGCCGCGTGCAAGATATTCCCGTGGAAGATACCGTGCGGGTGTTTGTCCGCAGCGCCGCGGGCGTGATGGGCAGCATCGACTTGTCATGGAGCCTCAACAAGGAGCTGCCGTACTACATCAGCGTGTATGGCTCCGGCGGGACAGTGCACGTTGGCTGGAAGGAATCGAAATTCCGGCGGGCGGACGACAAGGAATGGACGGTGTTTGGCAGCGGCTACGAAAAAGTGCAGGCGTTTCGCAGTCAGATCGACAACTTCGTACGGTCGATTCGCGGCCATGAAGCGCCGTTGATTTCGCTGGCCGATGCGCTGGCGTCGGTCGAGGTGATCGACGCGGCTTACGATGCCATGTGGCGAGCAGCCTGGGTCGCGGTCGATTCGGATTTGTCCAAGTCGCTGGCAGCGGCGTAAAGATCAGAAATTAGAGATCAGATGAGTATTCGAGTACATCCCACAGCGATTGTCGAAGAGGGCGTTAAGCTCGGCGACGGCACGAGCGTCTGGGATTGCGCGCACATTCGGCACGGCACGACGATCGGCAAGGAGTGTCTGATCGGCGGAAAGGCATTGATCGCTTACGACGTCGCGATCGGCAATCGCGTGAAGATTAATTCGGCAGCCTATATCTGCAACGGCGTGACCATTGAGGACGGCGTCATGGTCAGCGCCGGCGTCATTTTCACCAACGATCGGTTCCCGCGGGCGGCGACGAATGACTTGTCGGAATTGCGGCCATCGACGCCCGATGAGCATACGTTGCCGACGCTCGTGCGCGAGGGCGCGACGATCGGGGCCGGCGCAATCATCGGCTGCGGCCTGACGATCGGCCGCTTCGCGATGGTGGGTATGGGATCAGTCGTCACGCGTAGCGTTCCGGATTTTCATCTCATCATTGGTAATCCGGCCCGGTCAATCGGCTGTGTCTGCCGGTGTGGCCAGCCGTTGGTGAAGTGGGATGAGTTGAACGGCGCGGAGAGCGTTCAATTGCAATGCCGAGAGTGCGGCTGGGAGTTTGAGATTTGTGAACGTGAGGTGGTTGAACGAGTTATGAACGGAGTACCGGGAGCAAGTTTGCTCCCGGCTGTTGGGAATTAAGAATCAATGTCGCAGCAGCGGGAACATTTCGGGATCGTCGGCGGGGGCCTATTGGGCCTGACGCTCGCGCTGCGCCTCGCGCAGCAGGGCAAACGCGTAACAGTTCTCGAAGCCGCGGACCATGTGGGTGGCCTCGCGGATGCCTGGCAGATCGGCGATGTCACGTGGGACCGGCATTATCACGTCACGCTGCTTTCCGACCAGCATCTTCGCGGCGTCCTGAAAGAGCTCGGCCTCGATGAGCAGATGCAGTGGGTCAAGACTAAGACCGGATTCCTCGTCGATGGCCGACTGCATTCGCTCTCCAGCGTCTGGGACTTCCTGGGCTTTCCGCCGCTAAACCTAATCGACAAGTTGCGGCTCGGTTGGACAATCTGGCACGCCTCGCGAATCGACGATTGGAAGACACTCGAACGGCAATCGGTCGGCGACTGGCTCGTCAAACATTCCGGCCGGCGAACTTTCGAACGCATCTGGCTGCCGCTGTTGAAAGCTAAGCTCGGCGACGCCTGGCAGCGGACCAGCGCCGCGTTCATTTGGGCATCGATTCAACGAATGTACGCCGCTCGCCGTGGCGGCCAAAAACAAGAGCTATTCGGTTACCTGCCTGGTGGGTACTCCCGCGTGCTGGCCGCATTTCGCGAGAAACTGGGCTCACTGGGCGTCGAAATTCAAACCGGTTGCCGCGTGAAAAGCATCGTTTCCGACTCGGCCGGGGGAGTCGAAATCGCGACGGCCGACGGCAAGGTTCAGCTGTTCGATCGCGCCGTCGTCACGACTCCCGCGCCCGTTGCCGCTCAAATGTGCTCGCAACTAACGAGTGCGGAAGCCGATCGGCTCAAAGCCGTCGAATATGTCGGGATTCTCTGTGCCTCGCTCGTCCTGAAGAAGCCGCTGGCCGGCTACTACGTCACGAACATCACTGACGCGGCTCCGTTCACAGGCGTCATTGAGATGACGGCGCTCGTCGATCCCGCGGAATTCGGCGGCAAGTCGCTCGTCTATCTGCCCAAGTACGTCGGAGCCGGTGATGAAGCGTGGAAGATGTCCGACGAACAAATCGAAACACAGTTTGTCGCAGCGCTCGAGCGGCTGTCTCCCACTTTTAGTCGCGCCGACGTGCTCGCATTTCGCGTGTCGCGAGTGCGCAACGTATTCGCGCTCTCGACACTTGGCTACAGCCGCAATGTCCCGCCCATCGATACCTCCGTGCCTGGCCTGTTCCTCGTCAATTCGGCGCAGATCGTCAACGGCACGCTGAACGTGAACGAAACAGTGCGACTGGCTGAATCGGCCCTCGAAACGATTTGCCGACCGCTGGAGCCGCGAACGAATCGTGACGCAGCGGAATGCCAACGTAGGCATTCCCTCCCAGTGTTTCCTTACCAACCCCAAGATCATGTCGCAGATGATTGCGAGCTTATCGCTCGATCTCGATAACAAGTGGTCTTATCTAAAGACCCACGGCGACCGGGGCTGGGAAGAATTTCCCAGCTACCTGGATGCGGTCGTGCCGCGCTTTCTCGAGTTGCTGGGCAAGCTCGGGCTGCGAATCACCGTATTCGTGGTCGGTCAGGACGCGGCGCTCGCCAAGAATCGCGCCGCGCTGTCATCGATCGCCACCGCCGGCCATGAAATCGCCAATCACTCGTTCCATCATGAGCCGTGGCTGCATTTGTATTCCCCGGATGACATCGAAAACGAAATCTCATCGGCCGAGGAAGCCATTGGCGATGCCACGGGCGTTGTACCAAGCGGTTTTCGTGGTCCCGGCTACAGCCTCTCACCGGCTGTTGTACAGTGCCTGATTCGCCGCGGCTATCGCTACGACGCCTCGACGCTGCCAACGGTGATTGGTCCACTCGCGCGAGCCTATTACTTCTTGCACGCGCGTCTCAATACCTCGCAAAAGCACCAGCGCCAACGCCTGTTCGGAAATTGGCGAGATGGCCTGCGGCCGCTGCAGCCATTCTGGTGGGAAACGGAAAACAGTCGCGGCCCGCTGGCCGGTCAGCGGCTGCTTGAGATACCCGTCACGACCCTGCCGCTGTTCCGCGTACCGATTCACTTCAGCTACCTGCTGTTCCTGCGCCAAAAATCGACCGCAGCCGCCTGGGCCTATTGGCGGCTGGCGATGGGCATTTGCCAAGCCTTTCGCGTCGAACCCTCGCTGCTCTTGCATCCGCTCGACGTAATTGGCGGTGACGAAGAGGCCGACCTCGGCTTTTTCCCTGGCATGAAGCTGCCAACTGCCGTGAAGACAGCGTTCGTCAGCCAATTGCTGGCCGACTTTGCCCAGCGATTCCGCGTGGTGACGGTTGGCGAACACGCCGAGCGACTTTCCGTGCGGTCGAAACTGCGCGTTTGCCAGCTCAACAGCGCCGTCCGCCGGGTACCTGTGGAAGAAGTCAAGCGGCTCTCGATCGTTCCCGATGCCGCGTTTTCCGTGGAGGCGCGCAGCCAATGACGCGCATTCGGCCGCTGCTGGTGATTGGCACACGTCCGGAAGCCATCAAGATGGCGCCGGTCGTGGCGGCCTGCCGCGCGCGCTGCGAGCAGATTGAGCCAATCGTCTGCTTCACCGGCCAGCACGACGAAATGCTGCGGCAAGTGACCAATTATTTCAGCATCCAGCCCGACTTCGACCTCAAAGTCATGTCGCCGGGCCAATCGCTCGCTCAACTCACCGCGAAGCTGGTTGTCGCCATCGATGAAACGATCGAAGCTGCACAGCCGGACTGGATCGTGGCTCAGGGCGATACCACGAGTGTCCTGGCAGCTTCATTGGCCGCTTTTTACCGCCGAATTCCGTTCGTTCACGTTGAAGCTGGCCTCCGAACACGCAACTTAGCCGCCCCTTGGCCCGAGGAATTCAACCGCCGGGTGGCCAGCATCTCCACGGAGTTGCATTGTGCGCCAACGGCGAAGGCCGCCGAAAACCTCCGCCGCGAAGGCGTTCCGCCGCATCAAATCCGCATCACCGGTAATACGGTGATCGATGCCCTGCTGGAAACGCAACGCCGCGAGCAGAAAAACGACCCATCCTGGAGCAAAAAATACAGCTGGCTCGGCACCCGTGACCTCGTCCTCGTCACCGTCCATCGCCGAGAAAACCACGGACCCGCCCTTGAAGATATTTGCACCGCCATCGCCCAATTGGCGGCCGAATTCCCGGAAACGGCTTTCCTGCTGCCCGTGCATCCGAATCCGCGCGTTCAAGAGGTCGTTCGCGATCGTCTCGCTGGCATTGATAACCTGCGTTTGACGCCGCCGCTGGCTTATCCCGAGTTCGTCTGGCTGATGCAACGCTCCAAGCTCATCGTCAGCGACTCCGGCGGCATTCAGGAAGAAGCACCTTCGCTCAAGCGGCCAGTCGTCGCGCTCCGCGAAGACACCGAGCGCGGCGAAGCCGTCGATGCGGGAGCCGTCGTCTGCGTCGGCGCGGAAAACGAACAGATTTGCAGCGCCGTGCGGCGATTGCTGACTGATTCGCAGGCCTATGCGGCTATGCAAATCGAGCACAGCCCCTTCGGCGACGGCCACGCAGCAGAGCGGATTGTTGAGTGGATTCTCGAACCCTATCGGTCGTAACTGTGATTGCCCGTCAGACTGACATTGCGACAGCCGAAACCGACCTCCGGTTATCACCCGAGGCGGTTAAGGATACGTGCATTATGACTACTACCACGATCATGCCAGAAGCTCCCCCCGCGGCGCCCTCCGCCGCAATGGAGCCTGTGGTTTGCCAATCCGCCACGCCGCGCCGCGTGCCGACCGCTACGGCAAATAGGCACGGCACGCGCAACGGCTGGGCGATGCGAGCCGTCTATTTTCTCAGCGATGTAGCAGCGTTTGTGGTGTCGCTCGCTTTAGCAAAATGTCTGACGAGCTTGGCCAGCGGCTCAGCCGCATTCACGGTAAGCATCATCGAGTTGAAGCTGTACGTCCTGTGGGCAATCGGCCTCGTCGCTGCCGCTGCGCTGCAGCAAACGTATGCCGCAATTCCGCCCCGGCCCGTGCGCAAGTTTCGCGGCTGGGTGCTCGGCGCAATGACGGTGTGCGCAGTGATTGTTGCAGCCGCGTTACTTTTCGGCGTCGGCAGCACGGCGACGTATCTCACGCTGCTCGTGGCCACCGGCGCGGCGGTGCTGCTGGCCTCGTTCTGCCGAGCCCTTTGTCGAATCGCCTTTGGTCGGGCCTCCTGGTGGGGCACACGGCTGATTGTCGTAGGCGGCGGTGAACTGGTTGCTCGGGCGTATGCCGAATTGGCGCGCGAGCCGCAATGGGGCTTGCGACCCGTGGGCTTTGTGGACGACGCGGCAGACGCGCCCGACGTGGCCTCGGAGTCGTGCCTTGGCACGCTCGACCAACTGGAAGATTTGGCCGCCAAGCTAAAACTGGACTGGGCTCTGGTCGCAGTGCATTCGTTCGACGCCGACGAGCTCAGCGAAGTGTTGTCTCGCGCCAGCGGCCGCATCAAGCATTGGATTATTTTGCCCCCGCTGGAGCGCTTTCCCAGTCTGTGGCTCGAAGCCTGCGAAGCGGCCCGCCGACCGGCGCTAGCGATCACGAACCACCTCCGGTCGGGTTGGTCACTGCCGTTGAAGCGAGCGCTCGACCTCGCCGTGGCGCTCACACTGGGCATCGCCGTCCTGCCGCTCGTGGCGCTCATCGTCGTATTAATTAGATTCAGCTCGACGGGGCCAATTTTCTACGGCCAAGAGCGCATCGGCCGTTTCGGCCGCCGCTTTAAAGCCTGGAAGTTCCGCACCATGCTGCCCGACGCCGACGCGGTGCTCGCCCGCTACCTGCGGGAACATCCGGAGCTCGCCGCCGAATGGAAAGCGAATCACAAACTCCGCTCGGACCCGCGCGTGACCTGGATTGGCCGCTGGCTGCGCAGCACCAGCCTCGACGAGTTGCCACAGGTTTGGAACGTCATCGTCGGCGAGATGAGCCTCGTCGGCCCGCGGCCGATCGTCACCGCGGAAATCGACAAATACGCCGAACATTACGAGCAGTACGCCCAGGTGCTGCCGGGAATTACGGGCCTGTGGCAGGTCTCGGGCCGCAACAACACCACGTACGACGAGCGCGTCGCGCTCGACGTTTATTACGTGCAGAATTGGTCCCTTTGGCTCGACATTTATATTTTGGCATGCACGGCAAAGGTCGTCTTGCTGTGTGAAGGAGCTTATTGATCGTCATGGCCGACAGTCACCATCAGCCGCTCTCGCGACAGGCCGCGTGGGTCGTCGGCTGCCGAATTATCGGCATCGCCGCGACTCTCGCGTCGAACGTGCTTGTCGCGCGCCTGCTCAGTCCCGGCGAATTCGGCACCTACATTTTGATTACGACTGTGATGGCTCTTGGCGGTCTGATCGGAATGGCTGGTCTGAATGAAGCGGCCCTGCGATTCATTTCCGAGAGCTTGGCGCACGGCAATCCGCTGCTCGCCCGGGCCTATCGGAATCGCGCCTTGGCGACCTCGGCCGTTGCCGGCATCTTCGCGTGTATCGCCGCGACCGTCGTGTTGGCGCTCATGCTCACTGGCAAGCCAATCACGAATATGACGACGCTGTTGGTGCTGGTTGCTATTGGCATCGCCGTCCTCGGTTGGCAACAGCTCGGCGCAGAGCTGGTGCGAGCCTACGGCGATTTGCGTGTTGCTAGTCTATTCTCCGGTGGGCAAGCCGGCGGCCCGATTAGCAACCTCATTTTCCTCGCCGGCATCTGTGCTGGAGCTCTGGGTCTGGTGCGGCTAGACGTCAACTGGACCGTTGCCCTGGCGGTTGTGTCCGTGGCATTCACGTGCCCACTCGTTTACCGAGCGCTTAACAAACTGGAAAATTTGCCACTTGTCTCGCAATCGCCTGAATTGCAACTTTCAGCAGACCAGGGGCGCGAACTGCTCACCGTTGGCAGCATACTATTGGCCAATCAGCTGCTGGCCTTTGCCACGCTGCAACTCGATATCTGGCTCGCTGGCGGAATTCTCTCGGCTGAGGATTTGGGACTATACGGTGCGGCGAAGCGCTCGCTCCTTATCGCCGCCATGCCCGTGCAGATGGCAATGCTCACCATCGTTTCGATGATTCCGCGCCTGCACACTCAGCGCAAAAAACACCAGCTAGAGCAGGTTGTGCGGAGCGCCGCGACTGCGGCGGCCATTCCGTCGCTGGCCGCCATTGCCCTTTTGATCTTTTTTCCAAGCCATGTTTTGACCTTCGTCTTGGGTGGCGCATATGCCAGCGCTGCTCCCGCGCTGGTTGTCATGGCAATTGGCCACATTGTGCTCGTTTTGTCAGGCAATCCGCAGCATGTGCTGGCGATGACCGGCCGACACCGCACGGTACTCGTTGTCAATCTGCTCAGCGCCACCGTGTTGCTGGCGCTGGGCGCGATCGGCGCCAGGCTTTTTGGGGCCGTCGGCCTGGCAGCCGCTGCCGCAACCAGCGTTGCTCTGCAAAACGGCCTCTTGTGGGCTGTGGCCCGCAGCGAGCTGGGAATTTGGACTCACGTCGGCCATTTACACGTCGGCCGTTCTCAGCCCGTGCCTGAAGTCGCAAATCGAGGCTCGAAGCGCGGACAAATCGTCGCTGACTTCACACCAGTCGCTGATCCCCTGCCGAGCTCACCGGTATAAGACGCCATGATTCGCCAATTGGATCAGCCCGACGAGCGTCTTCAGCCGCTGTGGTGGCTTGCGCCCGCGACGCTGTTTTGCCTCGTCGTTGGCTCGACGATGGCAGCGGCCGCCTGGCAAAGTGATGCCGCCTATCGGCTCTACGGAACGCCAAAGTTCATCGCCACGAAACATTTGCTACTGGCCGGAGGCATCATTGTCGCCTTTGCAATCGGCAGCCGGTTGGCGTCAGTCACGGGGAAGAAGCCAACGACAACTCCGGAGAGTGCCGAGCGGTACATCGCGATTTGGTTTTGGATTTCGGTTGTGCTCACGCTTTTTGGCTACGCCGCCTGGATATCCGTCGCCATCAAAAACGGCTTCTCGCTCGCCGCCTTCCGGGAGTTGCTCACCACCGACGATCCGCATTTCGCGGAAGAATTGCATCTGAACGTGTTCAACACGGTTCAGGGCGTTACGACGTGTACGCAGTTCGGCTTGGCGGCCGTACCGATGGGCATCTGGCTGTTCTTTCGGGGCCACCGCCAGGTAATCTTGGCAATCGCCGGGCTATTCGGACTCGCGTTCCTGCGGGCGATCGTGTTTAGCGAGCGATTGGCGGTAATCGAATTGCTCGTCCCCGCAGCCGTTGTGACGCTTCGTATGGGCTTTCTCGGTCAACGATGTTCCGGCGGCCGCCGGTGGTTGTTTGAATTGGCGCCCATCCTTGGAATCGTGTCGCTGCTCGTGTTCTTCGGCGGGTTCGAGTATTTCCGCTCGTGGCGATATTACCGCTACGAATTCGACTCGTTCTCGCAATTCATCCTGTGGCGCTTCGCCGGCTACTACACGACTGCGCACAACAACAGTGCAATGGCGCTCGAAACACGCGATACATTTCCGCTGCCATTCATGACCGTCCAGTCGCTCTGGATTCTGGCCGGGCTATTCAATAAATCGCTGCGCTACACCGCGGTGACCGGCGTTGATCCGGATTCCGCCCATTTGGCGATGCTCGATCAGTTCGGCACGGCCGAGCTCAACAACGAAGGCGGCCTCTTTCAGCCGGCGCTCGATTTCGGTCTCGCCGGCATGCTGCTCTTTTGGTGCGTCTGCGGCTTTGTCAGCGGCCGAGCTTATCGAGCGTTTTTAGCTGGGAATATGATTGGCATCCTTTTCTATCCGCTATTCTTCCTGGCCATTCTCGAAACGCCACGGTTTCTCTATCTGACTTATACGCGCGCCCTCCCGCCGCTTGCGATGTTTCTCCTTGTCGCCTGGATCGCCGCCACATTTCGTCGTACCTCTCGCGTGCCGGCGCTTGGCCCGGCCCCCGCCTAGGAGGCCGCGATGCACGTCCAAGTCAATGGCCGCTACTTAGTGCAGCGCCTCACGGGGCAGCAGCGTTATGCTCACGAAATCGTGTCGCGACTGCAAAACCGGCTGGACATTATTGCGCCGCCGGCCAAATCGCGCGGCATGGGCGGGCATTTGTGGGAGCAGCTCGCGCTGCCCAGGCGCCTAGGCCGCGATTTGCTCTGGTCGCCCTCGACAACGGGACCACTTTCGGTCAAGCGGCAGGTCGTGACGATCCATGACTGCGCCTTTTTCGACCAGGCCAATTGCTTCTCGCGAGCGTTTGCCGCCTGGTATCAATTTCTAGTTCCACGACTGGCTCGCGCCGCCCGGCGCATCATCGCCGTATCCGAATTCTCCAAACAGCGAATCGTCGAGCTCTGCCGCGTGCCGGCTGAAAAAGTGAGCGTCATCTATAGCGGGGTCGGTAATCAGTTTCGGCCGCATTCCGTGGATGAAATCGCCGCCGTGCGAACGAAATTAGCGTTGCCCCAGCGATACATCCTCTGTGTCGGCTCCCTGGAGCCGCGAAAAAACCTCGGCCGCCTGCTGCAAGCCTGGCAGCGCGTCCAGCCGCGACTTGCCGGCTTGTCGTTAGTCCTCGTTGGGGCCAAATCCCACGTTTTCCGCGACGCCGGTCTGTCCGAATCGCCCCCCGGCGTGCATTTGGCCGGCTATCTCGACGACGAATTGCTGCCAGCCGTGTATGCCGGGGCCGAGCTCTTCGTCTATCCCTCGATCTACGAAGGATTCGGACTGCCGGTGATCGAGGCCATGGCCAGCGGCGCGCCCGTCATCACGTCGAACGTGACCGCGCTGCCCGAGGTCGCGGGCGATGCCGCGGCCTTCGTCGATCCTCTGCACGTAGATAGCATCGCGGCCGGTATCGAGACTCTGGCTCAGAACGAACAACAAAAATCGGAATTGAGGCAGAAAGGGATCATTCGCGCGGCTCAATTCAATTGGGAGAACACCGCCCGAGAAACATGGCGGGTCCTGGAGGCCGCCGCATGACCGCACTCATCTCACAATCGGCCGGTATTCTTACCGCTCCGCGTCGCACGACTGACCGCATCAAGCGAGTGTGTTTGGTGACCGAAGCTGCGGGCGGCGGTGTCGGCCGGCACTTTCTCGATCTGGCCGCCGGCCTGGCCCAGCGCAACATCGAAGTCGTTGCAATCTACTCGCCAGGCCGCTGCGACGCCTCCTTCCAGCAGAGTCAACGGAATGTCGGCGGCGTTCAATTTGTCGAGTTGCCCATGCGTCGCGCGATCCACCCGCTGGATGCGGCCGATTTGCTCAAGCTGACGCGCTGCATTCGGCGACACGGCCCGTTCGATCTCATTCATTGCCACAGCTCCAAGGGCGGCGCGCTCGGCCGCGTCGCCGCGGCACTGTTGCGAACGCCATCCATTTACACGCCCCACGCCCTCGTAACGCTCGACCCAACCCTCTCACCGCTCAAACGCCGCATGTACGGCACCATCGAGCGCTGGCTGTCTCGCCCATCTGCAGCGATCATCGCCGTCTCGCCGGACGAAGCCGAGCATGCCGCGCAGCTCGGGATCGCGCCGCAAAAGATTCACGTCGTCCTCAACGGCATCGATCCACCCAACTTTACAACGCGCGAGTCAGCCCGCCAGCAGCTCGGCCTGCGACCCGACGACTTCTGCATTGGCTTTGTCGGCCGCCTGACCGCTCAAAAAGCGCCTGAGCTATTAATCGCCGCGCTCGCTGAGCTAAAACAAAAGCACCCGTCCGCCGTCGCCGTCTTCGTCGGCAGCGGCCCGCTTGAGAACCAACTGCGCAAGCAAATCGATCAACTCGGCCTCGCTCAAAATGTCCGCCTCCTCGGCGACACCGTCGCGACCAACATCATGCCCGCTTTCGACGTCTTCTGCTTGCCCAGCCGCTACGAAGGACTGCCCTATGTGCTCCTCGAAGCCCTCGCAGCCGGCCTGCCGATCGTCGCCCGCCGCGTCGGCGGCGTCGCGGCGTGCATCGACCACGATCGAAACGGCTTGATCGTCGAAAACGAATCGTCAAGCGATCTGGCCGCCGCACTTCATCGCCTGGCGAGCGATGTTTCTCTGCGAGGCGAATTCGCAACACGCTCCGCCATCAAAGCCGCGGCCCTCTCGGTGAACCGAATGATCGACGACACACTCTCGGTTTACGAATCAGTCGTAACTCACCCCGCTGGACGCCGCTAATCCAAACAGCCATCAATCGGGTCAGCGCCTGCCAGACTGACTTGTCTGTCGTCGTCAACGCAACATCCTGCCCCACAAGCAACTTGGGGCATTCATACGCCGCCTTTCACCGCGGCACGTCAATTGCCACCTGATAGCAGCATGATGCGCGGCGCGGTCGGCGCGGCTTCGCGCAAGAAATACAGGTTTCGCCATTGGGGGGCGACGCGGAGGCTCCGCGCTTTTGACAAAAAGTGAGGCACAGACCATGAAAGCGAACTTGAAATTCTGGACGTGGAACTCCACAGGGTGGCTCGCATACGCGCTGGCCGCTGGCTGCTTTGTGTTCACAGTCGCTGATACCTCGACTGCTGTCGCCCAACACGGCGGAGGCGGCGGGCACGGCGGAGGCGGAGGTGGTGGCGGCCATGTTGGTGGTGGGGGCGGAGGAGGTTACCACGGCGGCGGCGGCGTGCGCATGGCGGCTCCCAGTGGCGGCGCACAGTTTCGAGCGGCTCCTAGCGGCGCTCAACTTCATGCGCCAGCCGCGACAGCCGGCACTCAATTCCATACGCCCGCTGTTAGCGGCCAGTCTGCGATTCATACGCCTGGTGTCACTGCCGGCGCAACAACGCCTGGTGTGGCAGCTGGAGCTGCGGTGCCGCATATTAATGCCGCACCCCACATGAATCCCACGATTTCAGGCGCGACGACCGCCGGAGCAACCACAGCCGGAGCCAACGCTGGTATCAACGCCGGCGCTCACACGGCCCTGCGGCCCACATTTGGCGCCAATGGAACAACAGGCGCCAATGTCGGCGTCAACGCCACGGCAAATAACTTCCGCGCCAACTGGCACACGGCCCAAGCGACTCAGCTCCAAGGAGTTCATACGAACATGAACTCGGCGCTGCGGGCCAATACAACGGCGCTGGGGGCTAACACTGCGGCGACTACCGCAGCGAATGCCAACACCGGCGCCAACGTGGCCGGATTTGCTAATCCGGCCCGAGCCAATTACTGGTCAGGTCTGGGAACCGGCATCTCCAATAGCTTCCTATTCGGCAATCCCTACGGTGTCGCCGGGTACGGCGGATTGGGCGGCTATGGCGGATTGGGCTATGGCGGCTTCGGAGGCTATCCCTATTATGGCGGCGGCTTCTTCAGCGGTCGTAGCCTCATCGGCCTGGGCGTGATGAACGCTTTGGGCGGTGGCTACGGAGGAGGTTATGGGTTAGGCGGTTATGGCGGGGGTTACGGCGGCGGCTATGGCGGCATGGGCAACTGGTGGGGCTATTCGCCCTGGATGGGCAACTACCCCGCCGGCTATTGGTACGGTAACCAAGGCTGGGGCAATTTTGCCAACACCTACGGTTCACCTTATTTTTACGACTATGGCCCCGGCGGAAATATCGCGTATTCCGGCAATCAGGTGCTTGTGAACAATCAGCCGGTGGCGACGTCGGCGGACTATGCTCAGTCGGCCGCTCAGCTCGCCACGGTGACCGAAGACCAGATGAAGGCCCCGCATGATTGGGTGCCGCTTGGCACGTTTAGCGTAGCGACCAGCGCCGAGGACAAAACTCCGATCCGCGCCGCTCAAATCGCCTACGACAACAAGGAAGGCCTGATCAGCGGCACGATTTTTAACAATAAGTCGGGCAACCTCTACACGCTGCAAGGCAAGGTCGATCCGCAGACGCAGCGCGTCGCGTTCACGGTCGGCAACGATCCCAACACTGTTTTCGAGACGGGACTTTACAATCTGACGCAGAACGCGACGCCGGTGCTCCTGCACCAAGGCCCAACGCAGACGCAAAACTGGGTGTTTGCTCGCCTGCCGGAGCCGAAGGAAGAGCAGGCGACCACGACGGCCGCCGCACCGCAACAGCCGGCGCCGCTCGCGCCGCCGGCCGAAGATCTGCGGCGCTAACGATTGCGTTGCTTGTTTAACGATTACCTTCTTAGGGGCCCTCGAATTTGTCGAGGGCCCTTTTTTAATTGATCTCCCTGATTTCGACATTCAGTGAGCCGGAATTATCCGCGAGGCCGCTGGAAGCTTCATTGATTTTCAGAAACAGCGTGCCGGTCGCGGCCGGAATCAAATCACCGGACAGGCCGATTGATTGTGGCGACAGCAACGGCGTTTTCTGTGACGTCGTCTGGTCAATTTCGCTCACTCCAGCCAGCAATATTCCGAGCGGCCGCCCGCGGTGATAGTGCAACGTGATGCCACCCGGTTCACAGATCAATTTTGGCGGACTCGCGCGAACGGTGTATCGCCCGCTGGCCTTGACCTCATATTTTTTCCCGGCTGAGAGTCGAAAGCCCGTTGATTGCCAGCCGTGATCCGCCGACACGTTGACCGTTGCTCCCTCCATCGGCAATTCAGCGACGGGCTTTCGCACGACCGCCGCGCGGGCCACATCATATCCATAATCGCATTCACCTGTAAAAATCTGCCAGTCTTCAGCAATGGCGGGCCAGTCGGGCTTTAAGTTTTCATAGAACCGCTTGGAAAATTCGAGCGATCGGTCGCGCGCCGCCGTTTCCAAATCAGCAAACGCAGTGGCCGTCTGCGGATGATGGCTCAAAAACCACGCGGCTGCCCAGCACCAGCCGTAAGCCTCCACCTTGAGATGCGCTTTGGCGTCGTATTTCATCACTTCCATAAGTGACAGGCCGCGATCGGCGGCGACATCATCCTTGATAATCTTGATCCGGCCCCAATACGGCACGTCTTCTTTCCTTTGCGGCATTACGGCCAGCTCTAGCTGATCGTTTTGCCAGCGATGCGTCGCCAACAACTCCGCCATGCCTTCCATATACCACGGCGGCCCCGCGCCCCCCAAAAAACGCAGCATGAAAGCATGTGTCCCCTCATGCAGCAGCAAATGCCGCCGGTAATACCCGCTCGGCTGGTCAAACACCCAGATCTGCGAACCGACGTTGTAGCCATTGGCAAAATCTGGCAGGCTCGCCGGATAAAGCCCCGTTGTCACAAACCGGCCTTTGTCCTTCATCACCGAGGCAACGACCTTCCAATCGCTCGCCTTTTCTTTGGGAACGGAAAAATAGTCGCACCACTGCAAAACTGCCGCATCAAAAACCCGCGGCAGCTCCTCAATCTCGGCGGCTGCCGGCAGATCGGTGTAGATCGTAATGTGCTCCCCGCCAACCTTACGAAGCCCGGCAGCCTTTACCGCATCTTCATCGATTCTGGGTACTTCGAATCTCGACGCGTCAAATTCGCTCGCATGCGCGGCGGCGACGAAATTGGCGCGGCCCGCTGGCGATTCGCCAGCCGCAGCGACCGTTGCGACGCTTGCCTTTGCCGCTGCCGGGACCTCTTGAGCCGATTGAGAAAACGCTGCCTTGGGCTGTGCCGCTCGATCATCAACTCGCGGCTGGTCTGCACGTTGTCGTTGGCAACCCGCCCAAAAAACGAGTGCAATGAGCACCGCTACGCCGGCACGGCCCAAGCCTAAGACCTTTGCCTCGCGAACCAAAAGCATGTCAAACACTTAATTACAATCGCCGCGAACAACACGTTGCTATTGTACCGTGAGTAAGCATGCTCAGACCGATTTTCGTCACTGTGCCGGAACATCGCGGTCGCTGCTAAAAAGGATTCGCCGGCTGTCAGGCGACCATTCGGGATCGGTGTTGAGACGCGTTCCAACCTGGTTGGCGAGCTTCCGCGGCGGATTCTTGCCGTCCGCATCGACCGCCACGATGTGCCGATCACCGTTTTCCTCCAACAGCCAGAACAGAATTTCCTGTCCGTCCGGCGACCACGCGGGGTCCCAGCCTAGTTTTCCGCGATAAACGATTGTTGGCTCCGCAGCCGGGTCGTCGATCGGCACGCGATAGAGCACGCCGTCATACACCTGCTGCGGATAAGCAATGCAACACAGGTGCTTGCCGTCGGGCGAAATCGCAACACCAGCAACGGACGGGAAAGCCGCCTTGGACAACAGCAGCCGCTGGCCCGTGCCATCGGCGTTGACGATTTCAATCGAGTTGCCCTGTGGACTAACGAATACCAAGCTGTTTCCGTCGGCCGTCCATCGCGGCCGCGTGCCGTCACACAGCCGCTTACGATCCGTTCCGTCGTCCCGCATGGTCCAAATGCCTGGCTGAAGGTTGTCTGGGTTGCCGGCGCGAACGTGAAACGAAATCCTCTTCATGTCGGGCGAAAATCGCGCGTAGCCGCCAACGCCCATATCGACCACATTGCCATTGAACGGCCCACCGACCGCACAGGCGTAAATTCGCGCGAGCTGATACTGCCGATCACCGGGCATGGCATTGAGGAGAATCAACTTGCCATCCGCCGACCAGTGCGGTGAGCCGTGATAATCGGCCCCCGGAATCTCGACGAGCAGCTTGACGTTGCTCCCATCGCGATCTGCGACGAAAATCCGCAGCTTGCCGTCGCCGACGGCAGTGTCGGCCGACGTGACAATAGCGGCAAACATCGCAAGAAACAGAAGGAATCGGATTGCCCAAGTGGTCATCATTACTTCCCTTTTTCACTGCGCCGGAAACTCGCGGTCGCTGCTAAAGATGATTCGCTGGCCGTCGGGCGACCACGCGATGTCGGAATTGAAGCGCGTGCCCTCTTGATTAGCCAGCTTCTTGGGCGGCGCCTTACCGTCCGCGTCGATGACGGCCAGATGACGATTGGCCATTTCGTCCATGACCCACAAACCGATCTGGCGTCCATCGGCCGACCACGACGGACCGTAGCCCATGCGGCCACGATAGATTTCCCGCGGCTCGGATTTGCCTTCGCCCACCGCCGCGCGGCACAGCACGCCGTCATACGCTCGCTCGGGATATGCGATGAAGCAAATCTCCTTGCCGTCGGGCGAAGGATCGACGCCGGCGACGGATGCATACGACTTATTGATGATTGAGCGGCGGCCACTGCCGTCTGTGTTAATTAGTTCGACCGTAGCTCCGACGCCCATGACCTGTCCGGGAAACACGAGGCTTTTCCCGTCAGCCGTCCAGCGCGGCCGCACTCCCTCGCACACGAATGTCCGCTCCGTGCCGTCGTCTTTCATCACATAAATGCCCCCCTTGAGCCCGTCCGGGTTGCCGCCATGAACGTGAAACGCAATCCGCTTCATATCCGGCGAAAACCGGGCGCATGACCCATACGACATTTCGGCCACATTGCCCTTGAACGGTCCGCCGACGGCGCAGGCATAGATCCGACCGAGCTGATACTGCCGCTCCTGCGGCGTAGCGTCAAACAGCATCAGCTTGCCGTCGCTGCCCCAATGCGGCGAACCCTGCGAAACCGCCCCCGGAATTTCCACGAGCAGCTTGACGTTATTCCCGTCGCTATCGCAAACGAACAACCGCGGCTTGCCATAGTCGGACGGATTTTGTGCTTCGAGCGGCCGTCCAGCCATCCCAACCAGGCACGAGCAGATGAAACCGACAGAAACCAATCTCATAACATGCCCCCTCCCGCTTCAACATGCATCCTAAAACCGGCGAATCGTGCCGCTGATCAGTTCGACTTCTCCTCCGCCGGCAAGTTGAGCAAGCTCCGCAGCGCCTGCCGCAGCGTGGCATCGAACCGCGGGCTGCCGCCGACATACAATCGCGCGACTTTCCCTTCGCCGTCAATAATGACCGTTTGCGGAATCGCCGTCGCTCCATATCGCTCCGCGACCCGTCCGTCGCGATCGATGGCGACCGCCATATCGAGCTTGAGGCGTTCGAGCGCCTGCTTCACGCGTGCGGGCGTTTCTTCGAGGTTGATGCCGATCAGCGTCACCCCTTGAGCAGCGAATTCCTTGGCCACCGCTTCGACCTGCGGCATCGTCTGCAAGCACGGACCACACCACGAGGCCCAAAAATCCAAAATCAGCACCTTCCCCTTATAATCGGTGACCCGAAATTTCTTGCCACTGAGCAACTCCAAGTCGATCGGCGGCGCCGGCTTGCCGACCAGGACCGATTCCAGCCCTTCACTGCCATTCGGATCGCCGCCCTCCTCGGGCTCAGGCAATGGCTCGAGCGCGTGATGCAATTTCCACTGGTGAAATGCCAGCGACGAAGCCGATTGCTCGATGGCACCGCCGACCAGCACGATATTCGCCTGATCCAGCGCCCCACGAACATCGCCGAGCACCTCACTCCTCCCCACGAGCGACGCGCCTTCCAAGTGCTGCGCAAAAAACGTCAGCCGCCGGTCGTCGCGCGACACCACTTGCACGCGGACACCGACAGGCGGCTTCTCCGCATCTGATTCCGCGGCCACATTGCCATCTGCCGCGGCCGGACTTGCCGGCGCTTCGCCTTTGTTTCCCTCCGCCACCTCATCCGAATGCAGCCAAATGATTCGCGCGACCTGTCCCCGCTCGATCTTCCGCGTGTCGAGCTGCACCTCAACCTGCAGCTCCTGCTCGTCCATCGAGGTCAGCCGGCCGCGGAGATAATCGCCGTCCAGCGACCTAATCAATTGCTGTGGCGGATTGTCGCGCTGCATCCGTGGCAGTGTCAGCAATCGCTCGGTCTTCGTTTTGTCGATCTTTGTCGAGGGAACGTCTTGCCGCAGCTCCAGCACTTTCATCTTTGCGTGTGGAATGTATTTCGTCGTCGTCTGCGCCGATTTGATCCACACGCCAAGATCGTCAATCCGCTCGACACGGCAGGCAAAAGTGTCGCCCGATCGCATGTGCAGCAAACAATCGCCCGGCGCGGCGGGCCGAGTGGCTGGCGTATAGCGCGCTCCCAGCAGCGTTCGCACTCCGTTGAGCACGCGAACTGCCGGCGCGGCCGCGACGTGCGGCGCGCTCGAAACGACTGGCTGTGGCGGCTGGGTTGGCGGCGGTTCGCGATAGACGAGCTTTCCGGAAAAATCTGCAGCCAGCGGCGCAGCCGTTTGGCTATACCGCGGCTGAAACACCAGCGCCGCGGGCGCCGCTCGCACCTCCGTCAACCGGCCGTGCAGCGAAACATCGTCTGCAAACAGCCGGCATTCGGGCGAACCGCCACTGGGCTCTTCCAGATTTGTTGCTTCATTCACCTTCAAGCCCACGATCGCTTGCAGCGATTTCAGCAGACACTCGATCGGCTCGCGGACACCGGCTGTTTGCAGCTTGAGCGTTCCATTTGCAACCGACAGAACTTTTCCACTGACTCGCTCTCCGCTGACGACGGCCACGCGCACCACGCGGCCCGGCGGCTCCTTCGCCCCAGCGAACACGACTTCCTGAAGCTGCCTTTCCTCGATCGTCCGCTCCGTTTCGCCTTCGCGCACAATAAACACTCGCTTGTCGGCGTCAAACGATGTCAACTTTGCCGGTCGCCCTTCCGCGTCACCCTCCTTGAGCCACACCGTTTCGCCGGCGGTCGGAGCGGCGACGGAAGGCGGCGAGTCAGGGAAACCGGTCCAGTGACTGATAACGAACCGCTCGAATTTCAAGCTTCCTCGCCGATTGAGAAGTTGCACGCCGCCGGCCGGTGCGCTCGCCGCCGCGGGCAGCTTGAACAATGTCGGTTTGCCTTTCGCAATTGGGTTGGGCGCCGTCTCATCGCTCGCCACTTGCAAATTTGCCAGCCGCTCGCCGCTGGGTGCAAACACCACGACGCGGCCTTTTGTCTGATCAAACACGATCTGAATGTTCACGCGGCCCGGCCCTGCGGGCAGCCGCTCGACAATGCGAAAATCGGCATTGCGTTCCGATTCGCGGACGATGACTAGATCGCCGCCCCACGTCTCGAGCTTGAAATGCGGCCGTAGCTTGGGCCGCGCCTTATCGACGCCAACCGAAAACTCAAAATTCGGCCGCTCGGTCCATGAAAGCTCCAAATCGAATCGAGCCACCCGGGGCAGAGTAAAACTGCGCATCAGCTCAGCATCCGGCTTGTCCGTCGCCAAATGACCCGCTTCCTCACGCCAGGCTTTGGCCGGCCCTTTTGATTCCCAGGCCGACAGCACTCCCGGGCCGGCGAACATCACTTCTCCCGGCACCGAGCGGAATAGTCGCTGAACAATCTCCCGATCGAGGGTAAGCTCGCCAAGTCCCGGCGTCTGGACTACCACATTCTGCTCGTCGAGCGCCATCAGCTTGCCGGAAATCGTGTCGCCGCCGGCAAGCTCGAAAAAGTAAGGCCCGGCGTTTCGCGGATCAACAATGCGCTTGAATTCAACCGATTGCACAGCGTCGGCAGGAAACGCCAGTTCTCCATTGAACGCCGCGCTTTGCCAACGCAAAACGCCGGCCTCGTGCGAATCCATTAGCTGGCCCGTCGCATAATCTCCATTCGCGAAATGGATCGCTGCGGCTGCTGACTCCGCTGGCTCCGAGGCGTGGCGTAGCTGCGTCTCGCCGCAAAGCAGCGCAGCGGTAGCACCCCACAAAACAACGGCCGATCGAATTGGGTTTCGCATCACAGCAAAGGGCCTCGTTCACCGTTCATAAATCGGCAAAAACTTGTAATTGAGCGCCAGCGCCAACAGCGACAAGCTGGTGCCGACCGTCGTCCCAAGCTGCGATTTGATGCTGCCATCGGCGGCTTGAGTCGCCTTCAATTGTTTCACGAGCAAGTTGTTCCACTTTTCCCACGCCTGTACATCGCCCTGAAACAGCGCCTGCGCCTGGTAGTAACGGGCATACTCTGCGTAGTGAGAATTGTTGGCCGGATTTTCCAGCTTCTGCGTCAAATAGCCGAGGGTCGCCTTGTACTGCGGCAGGTCCTTGCGCCGCGCCACGGAATACACGAGCGTGGCGATCGAAATTCGTGCGGGCGATTCGTCAAAGCCGCCGAAGCCGCCGGAGTAGCCGACCTGGCCGGACGACGAAGTCATTTTGACGTAATAGTTGATCGCCTTGTCGATGCATTCGTCCGAGACTTCAATCCCCGCGTTCCGAGCGGCGAGCAAACCGACGAGCACGGCCCCGCTCACCGACGTGTCGGCATCTGTCGAATCCGGCGAATAGCGCCAGCCGCCGAGCGTGTTCTTCTTTTGCGATGTTACCGCCGCGCGAACGGCCAGTTCCAGCGCCTGACCGATGCTGCGGCCCTTTGCGCCTTCGCCCGAAAACAAATCGCGGTCATCGACCACGCCATACGCTTCGGCAAGGCCGAGCATCGCGAAGCCGTGGTGATACATGCTGTTGCCCATGATCCCCGTGCTGGCGTTCTGGGCCGTCACGATGCTCTTCACGGCGCGGCGGACGTTGTGGCTATACAAGCCAAAGTTCGGATCTTCACCCGAGGCGAGCAGTACCATCAGCGCCATGCCAGTGACACCCGGCCCCTGTTCGCCACCCACGAAGTCGCCGCTAGCGGATTGCTTGCTGATCAAATACTGCAATCCGCGGTCGTAGATTTCGCGCATGTCGCGAGGAATCGCATCACCAGTGCGCGCCGCGGGCATTTGCCCGTTCGTCATCACCACCGGCAAGCACAGAACTGCTGCTGCGACCCATTTTAACGACGCGGAGCTCATGGCTTGGCCTCCGCGCTGCTTGCAGCCGGCGCCGCTTTGATATCGAGATCCTCTGCGGCGTGGCCCAGCTCGATCAAATGCTGCTTATAACCCTTCGCCTGAGCCAGCGGCTGCGCGAGCGCCTGCCACTGTCGCGCTTCCAATATCTCCTTCACAGCCGGCTGCGAAGAAAGGATCGACAGGCGATAAGTGACTACCCACTGATCCATCTGGCCAAATGTTTTGGGAAGTGGCAGCGCCAGGAGCATCTGAGTCAGCTTCTCCCGCTGCTCGCTTGTTAGGGGCGCCGTCGTTTCGAGCGTGTGTACGGCGATGGCGACGCTCGCTTCATAGCGAAAACGCCGCCGCTCGCTCTGTCCGGCGTCAAGTTCTTTGGTTTGTTCTTCGTCGAGCGTCCGCGCGATTGCTTTGGTCAGCAGCGTGTCGGGCCCGCCGACGCCCCGGCTTTGCCGCATTTGCAGCGGCTGCAGTTCCTGCCAAAATTGATTCATCTTTTCGTTGTCGTGGATGTTCATGCCCGCAAATTTCCGCCGCAAAGCCTCCGCTTGCTCATTGAATCGCTCGAAGTCTCCGCGGGCCGCCAGCTCCAGCCGTGATTTTTGCTCGCTGGAAAGGCGACACGACCGCTCGATCTCGCCGATCTGCAGCTTGGCTTGAGCCTCCATGCGTTTTCTGCCCACTGCGGCGCTCGGCGAGCCGGCAAACACCCACTGCTCAAAGTTGGCTTCGAAGTTGTCGTGCTCGTTCGTTTCCGTTGCCGCGTTCAAAACGACGATCTGATCGTCGTCGCCCGCGAATGCATCTCCGATCAACCCGGCGCAGCAAGCACCTCCAACCAAAACGGAGCGGCTCAAGTAATAAAAAATGCGATTCAACATTGCGTACTGCCTACTGAGCCCCCTGCCTACTCTTTCTTCGGCGCCTTCAATAGCGCCGCCTTCCCCTTCGCATTCGTCGTCTTGGCCTTCGCCGTCTTGACTCCTTGCGGATTCCACCAGGCGTCGTCATTCTGCCGCTGCCCATTGTTGTGCCACGAGTTGAACGACACTTTTTGCAGGCCGGACCAAACCAGCTTTTGGTCGTCATTCAAGAGCGGCGCGACATACTGGTCCGGCACCTGCGGAACGTATTGGCCGTTGTATTGATAAACGATCCCCCACTGCTCCCACTCGCGTTGCCAGTTTTTGTCCAAGTTGGCGACAATTTTCGCCCGCTGCTCCTGTGACAGATACAGCGCCGCATCAAGCTGCGCAACGACACCCAGAATCGTCGATTGCTTCGTGGCCTCCGTTCGCTTGGCGTCTTCCGCTTCGTACTCCTCCAGTTGTTCGCTGTTCAGAGTCTTTTTCAGTGCCTCGTGCAGGTTGTCACGAATCGCTTGGGCCCCGGCGGTCGGCTGCGAACGCATTACCATCACGCCGTTTACATTGGCTCGCTGCGGCTGCAATACGGCCTTCGCCCCCTCCTTCACGGCCACATCCGCTGCCGCGCGAATCTTCGGCCGTTGCTCAGGCGTCAAATCGCAAACTTGCCGAATGAAGTTCAGCTCTTGCCACATTGCCGGCGTTAAGAGTTGCACATACTGCTGGAGTTGAGCGTCGTTCTGTGCCCGCGCATCAATGCCACTAAGGCAATAGCCTATGACGAGCATTACGAGCAAGCATCGAATGACCATGGCACCTACTCACCACTCACCGATCCTATTTAGTCCGCTCCATCCGATTGAAATACTGATCGAGCCCCGCGCGAAATTCTTCGGGTAACGACGCGCCGGCTGTGCCGGTCGCATGCCCCACATCGCGCTCTTCGCGGACTTCATGCTCGTTCACGCCCGCTCCGAACAGCGCCAGCGCCGCATCGAGCGTTTCGCCCGTTCCGCCGCCGCCCGGATTCGCGCCACCGCCGCCACGGCCGCGCGGATTGATCCGCTTCGATTGCAAGAGCAACTCGATCGCTTCCGTCTCGGCGCCAATTGCCGCCGGACCCGTTTCCGGCCGATCCAGAATCTCCGTCGCTTCGTCCATCACCTGCTCGACCTTGCCCAGCAAATTGATTTCAAACGCAAACTCTTCCGGGCCCTCGGGCAGCTCCGCGATCCGCTCGGACAGCGTCGCAACTCGCCCCGACAGCACATTCTGCCGTTTGCTCAGCGGACGCGCGACGCCTGCAAATTCCTCGGAAGTCAAACCGCCCCGCACCTGCTGCGCGACTCGCGTTTCGTCACGGAGATTGATCTCCGCCTCCAAAATCTGCATCGCTTCCAGCACGATCGACGGCGGCAGGCTCGCCCGCGATTTACAACCCGGGCATTTGCCCGAGCAAGCCGGATCGAGCAAGTTATCCGCCCAGCGGTCGAACGTATCTGACCAAAACTCGCATTGAGCCAGCGAGAAACCCGCTTCCTTCGCTAGATCGTCGCCAAGCTGCCGCAGGCTGCCGACGGCGTCCTCCTTCTTCATTTCATCCAACACGATTTTGAACCGTTGATACCGCCGCCGCTCGAAATAGGCCTCCATATCGTCCATGATGTTCGACAAATCCGAGCTACTTTTCGCCTCCTCGGTGCTGAGTTGCTTCATCACCACCTGCGCCCCATCGGCTTTCTTCGTCGTCTTGCCGAACGCCCCGTCCAGTTGCTCGCCGATTTTTCCAGCGATCGTGTATTGCTTGCGCGATGCCGCTTTCAGCCGCTTCACCAGCGTGCTGCCTTCCAGATTCGCCAAGAGCTGATTGAGTTCGTCCGCGATGCGATCGAACTCAGCCAGCAAATCGGCCTGCACCTTCACCGCCTCGTCCAGCTTCGCCGCCGCCGGCGTCTGAGCATCATTCGGCTTCGCCGGCGAGGCGCTGATGACCGTCGTCACCGGCAGACCCAACCGCGGCTGCTTGCTGTTCGCCTTGCCCGGCTCTTGATTCGCTGGCTCATCTTTTGGCGCCGGCTGCTGCGACGATTCGCGATCGACCAATTGCGGCGCCGGCGGCTTGGGCTGGCTGGGCTCGCCGGCTTTCGCCCCTGCCGGTCCGCCGCCGCTCGAACGTATCTGCCCCGCCACCGGTCCCGCTTTCGTCGCCGCCGTCGCGACCGCGCCGGGCGACTGCGCCGCTTGCTTCAGCAAATCCGCCACGTTCGGCATGCGGTTGCCGGCAATGTCCTTCAAAATTTGCAGCATCTCGGCCCATTTTTCCAAATGGCCGACGCCGATTTCAGGATTCCGCAGCGCCTGCTTGATTAGCTCTTCGCCCGTCATCGCCAGCCCGCCCAAGCGGCGACCGTTGGCCCGTTCGGCCGCCGATTGATTCTCGATCTGCTTGCGAATTTCCGGCCGGTCAAGCTCTGCCATCGTTAGCAGCCGCAATTGCTGATTCGTGTGATGAAGCTGCATTTCGCGGTCGCGAACTTCCAGCGACTGCCGATGCCATTTGCTCATCTGCTCCGTGATCCAAATCGCATGCTGCTCGGCACTGAGCACGTACAGCAAATACGTCGGCGAATAAACCCGCTCGCGGTCCGGCAAATAATCGACCGTAAACAACCGCACCGCCAACGGCTGCGGCTCGATTCCCATCGTCTGGGCGCAAAAGGTGCCCGTCAGCTCCAAGTTTTCCTGCTCGCTGCTTCCCGCGGCCAGCATTTTCTCGCCGCGAATTTTCTCCGCTGTCAAACTCGAATCGCCGGCCGTTTGCCACTCGATGCCGACCGTCTTGATGCCGAAATCGTCTTGTGCCCGCACTTGAAACGTCAATGTCTCCGTGTCGAGCACCACCTTTTGCCGAGGCAAGCCTTCGGCCGCGAGGCTCGGCGCTTCATCTTCTTTGGCGTTGATCGTAATCGTGAACGGCGCGGCCCCGCTCAATCCGTTTTCATCCCGCCACGCCAGCACTAACTTCCGCGATTCGTCGATCGGCTGCGGCTCGCTCGACAATTCCGCCTCGCGCAGCTTCGCGGCGCTTTCATCGACCGTCGCGCTCGCCAGTTTTCGATTCGCAATCGCCGTGAACGTCGCCAGGCTGCCGTTGACGAGCGAAACCGTTCCGCCGCGGATGTCTTTTTCGAGATGCTTCGTCCGCTGCAAATATTCCGGCAGCTTGACCGACGCCATCACGCTCGTCAGTTCCGGCCGCAGCGTCGGCTCCAGCCGCAATCGCTCGCGAACGTCGCCAACCTTCAGGCTCACGGACGTCGGCACAAGCTGCGGCGGCAGCGCAAACTCGTAGCCGCCTTCTTTCAGCGACGCCACCAGCGGGCTCGGATCAGCGCCGACTTGCACTTTCGCCTGCTCAGGCTGCCACCGCGAGTCCTTCGCGAGCTGCACCGGCAGGGTCACAGCCTCGCCATGCGGCACGACCAGCCGCTCGGGAAGTTTCTCGATTGTCGCAAACGTATAGCGCGGCACTTTTCGCCACGGCGCGGCAAACCGGCTCCAAGCATTGAGCGCCGCCGCCGGATAGATCAGCACCAAAGCTACGGCCACGGCCGCCGGCGCAGCCGCCAGCCAAATCCACATGCGATGCCGCGGCCTGGGAACCGCATCGGATAAATCCCGCTTTGCCGCCTCGGCCGCCACATGCCCGATCGCCGCCTGACACAGCGCCAACGACCGATGCTGCTCCGCTTCATTCCGCACGAGTTCGATCACGCCCAGCATTTGATCGCCCATGCTTGGGTACCGCCGACTGACGAGTTTTGCCAGCTGATCCAGCGTCCGCTGCCGCCAAATCCACCGGTGGAAATAAACCGGCAGCATCGCGCAGCCGAGCATCGCCGCCAGAAAGATCGCGAGCCGCGCCGCCGCCGGTGTATCAACCAGCCGATCCAGGCAATACACGGCCAGGTATCCCACCACGACGCCAAAAATCGCGCCCCCCACCGCCTCAATCGACTTGATCAACCAGACCCGCCGGCGAAATTCCAGAAGCTGTTGCTCCAAGGAACTCGGCAACTGCAGCACTTTCCGTGATTCTGCGGCGCTCATCGGATTTCCTCCGCATATTAACCCGAAGCGTAAGCGAGGGACGAAAATGCCCTTCGCTTACGCTTCGGGTTGGTGTTTAGATCAACCCAATCGCCTTCCGCGCGATCCAAAACACACCTAGCAACGTCACCATGGCCGACATCACCAGTGGATGCGACCAAAGTTGCAAACGACGAATCTCCGGCGGCGTCTCAGACAGCGCCGCCAGCGACGAGATGACTTTTTCTAACTGCGCTGGCTCGATCACCTGCCCGCGCGTCACGCGGGCGATTTCCGCCAGCACTTCCGGCCGCGCGGCCCGGCCAATCCGTTCGATCTCCGCGCCTTGCACAAACATCGCCGCATCGAGCATCGCCGACGTTTGCTTGCAAGACAGCTTCAC
>DASXLL010000018.1:0-2967 GCA_036496265.1 Pirellulaceae bacterium
GAAACCATCGGCATGTGCTTCCTGCTTTTCATCCTCTGGAAAACTCTGGACAGCCGCGAATGAAATTCACGGACGCCATCGATAAACTTGACGAACTTCGGGAGCAGGCCGAACTGCTACACGGCAAAATAGCTGCGCGCCAGCAATTCATCGACCGTCTCAGCGGCGATCAAATCAACACCGTGAAATTCTTTTTCCGCCAACAACTGATCCAACCCTTGGAAATTTTCTTGGGTCCCCATCCCGACGCGAGCTGGCTGGAAATCATCGGTGCATTTAGGACTTCCTTCGTCGCCGCACTTCTTGAATCCATCAGCAAACTGAAGCGCGAATCGGAACCGCTTTTTCGACAAATCGAACAAATCGAAAACTCGGGGGTTATCGATGTTTGAAGCATATACGGGCCACGTAATTTTCAGGGGCGAGGCCTTTGACTCCAAAGTTTTCATCGAAATCAAAATTCAACGGTCCAATCTCTACCATGGGGATGCGACTTCAATTCTGGCTTCGGTGATCGAAGAGATTGCAAACCTAAACCTGGAAGCACTCGGTCCGGAGTCCTACGTCTTTGATCGGCTGGAATATTGGCACGCGAGCGGCAAAAAACAAGATTGGGATCCCGTCTTAAAACGCTGGATCTTCGAACAAGATGGCGAAAATGACCGTTCCTAATTCACTGCTGGAATTCATCGCCGTCTTCATCCTCTCCGCTGGCGTGGCCTGGCTCATCGCGCGCCGCATCTACGCCGCCGGCCGCGCCGCCGGCTACCTCGACGGCCGCAACTTTTTGATCAAGCGGCGGCTGCTCCTCCGCACCACCGTCTATCTCGACGGCCAACCGCTCGATCGCGCGGCCTGCATCTGGATCGAAACCAACGATTTCGCGCGCGACGAAACCGCCCGCATTGCCGCGCTGCGCGATTGGGAACACCATTCCGGCCGCCTGATCGACGTCACGACCTCCGCCCCTCCCGATCGCGCGGACTGATCCGCCCGCACTCGCCGGCGCGACGGACCGCCCGCGCCGCTCACTGCCTTTCACCCCCGAAACCAAAACACGGGCGATCGCGCTGCTGCTGCGACGGCAACTCAGCCAGCGCGCGATCGCCGCGCGCTGCGGGGTCGAAAAAAATGCCGTCGTCCGACTGCGCCGCAAACTGGCGATCGAGCCGCCGATCAACCCCTACGCCCCGATCAATCTGCAGGCCCCCAAAACGCACCAGGCCGTTCAGCGAATTCAGCAGGGGATACTGAGCGCTCGGAAGATCGCGCTCGAACTCGGCATGTCGGCGGATGCAGTCAATCGCCTCAAACTTCGGCTGGGCTATGTCAATCCAAGCCGCCGCACTCGCAGGAAACCCGCTCGCTGTCCCGGCTGCGGGAATCGACTGGCCAAGCGCCGCCAGTGCCTCGTCTGCCAAACACGCTTTCGCGAGGAGCTCCGGCGCCGGCGACGGGAGCTGGCGCGAGAACTTGCCGAACACCCTGCGCGGCTGATCTCGATTTTCGATCACTTTCAACTGACCACCGACCACTGACCACCGACCACTGACCATGAACTACCTCGCCTTCCTCGAATGGGCCGCCGAAAACGCCAGCGACGCCGCCGAGCTGGTGGACGGCTGGAAAAAAATCACGCCCCCGGCCCCCGGCAACTACGTCGCCTTCGTCGAATCGAGCCGCGATTTCGAAACGCGCCTCGCGCACCTGGCCGACACCTTCCCCGTCGCAGCGCTCGCGCAACTCAAATCGCACCACCAGCGCGCCCGCATCGAAGCCGCCCACAGCGTGCTCACCGCTTTCGGCGGCGGCGCCTTCGTCTCGGACCTCGAAAAAATCGCCCAGCTCGCCCTGCAAGCCTGGGCGCTCTGGAACCAATTCAAACCAGTGTAGCGGTTAGCGGTTAGCGGTTAGCCAGACAAAAAGCTAACAGCTAACAGCTAAGAGCTAACAGCTAAAAGGCAAACCACCAATGTCGAACATCCGCGAAGTTTTCCTGCCGCACTTAAATCGCACCGTCAAGCTCGGCCGCCGCCAGCCGATCGCCAGCCAGCCGCGGATGCCCTTCGCGCGGTATGCCGCCGCGCCGCCCAGCCCGCCGGCGTCGATCGATTACAGCGGCCCGGCGCGCAATAGCCTGTCGCGCGTCTACCTCAACGACCAGCTCGGCTGCTGCGTCATCAGTTGCATGGCGCACGTGGAAGGCGTGCTCACGGCCAACGCCGGCAGCGAGCGGATCTTCACCGACACCGAAATCACCGCCCTCTATTCCGCGATCGGCGGCTACGTCCCCGGCAATCCCAACACCGACCAGGGCTGCGACGAGCAAACCGCGCTGGCCTATTGGCAAAATCACGGCGCCGGCGACGACAAAATCATCGGTTCGCTTGCCTTGGATCCCACCAACCCGACGGAATACCGCACCGCGATCTGGCTGTTCGAAAACGCCGTCTACGGCATTCCCTTGCCCGACAAGTGGCTCCGCAATCCGCAACCCGGCTTCGTCTGGGACCAAGGCCGCCCCGATCCCAACAACGGCCACTGCATCGCCGCCTTCGGCTACAACGCCCAAGGCACGCTGGTCGATAGCTGGGGCATGCTCGGACAATTGACCGACGCCGCCCACCGCGTCGACGTGCAGGAAATGTACGTTGTCTTGTCCAAAAATTCGCTGGCCCGCGCCTCCCAAAAAGCCCCCAACGGTTTCGATTGGGCCACGCTCGTCGGCGATTTCAACGCGCTGGGCGGCCACGTCGCGCCGCCGCCCCCCGATCCGACTCCGACTCCGACCCCGCCGGCTCCCAATAGCAACGCCGCCAAAATCGCCGGCCTGGAGATCCTCGCCAAGCTCCTGGGCCTGCCCGTCCACGTCCCGCCCTCGACCAGCGACACCTTCAGCGTCTAAACCCCGATTCTCCGCGCTGCATGCTCCTGGCCCTCACCATTCTCGCCAGCATCTTTTCCGCG
>DASXLL010000019.1:0-7490 GCA_036496265.1 Pirellulaceae bacterium
CAGAAGCGGCAGATACCAGGCCATGTACATGCCGCCGCCATCTCCAAAGCCGTGCCAAAATTGGACGAAAACCATGATGGCGGCGGAACAGCTCAGGAGCGTGCCGAGATTTTTGTTCGACGGCAGCCACGCGACCGCAACCGCGAGGACTCCGCAAGCGACAATGACGGGCAGGCGGTACCACGGGTCCCACCCCAGCGCCCAAATGCCGTGTAACCCTTCGAATCGGGGCAACCACAGGGCAAACATCTGCTGAACCTTGTGCCAGAACGAGACGATGTCGCTGGAGACGAATACAAGCGACATGACCATCACGGCGGCTGCGCCCAAAACTCCGGAAAGAAATCGCGCAAATCCGCGCTGGCGATAGAAGCTCAACCATAGCGGCAACAGGAACAGCGGATAATAGACGACGGAGATTGCCAAGCCAATGAGAATGCCGGCGAGCGCGGGTCTGCGATAAAGGACAACGGCCCACAACAATAGCGCGGCGGGCAAGACGTGATCAACGTGGCCCGTCATCTGCGCTGTGTACGGCAGCATCAAATACAGCAAAGCGGCCCCGATGCCCATCTTCACGTTTTCAAAGTGCCAATAGCCGATGACGATCAGCGCGAAGACGACGGCGAGATGCGAAGCGATGGCCATCGTTTTCGCCGCAACTTCTTGAGCCCTGCCCGACTGCGGATGATCGTCGCGAATGAACGGGTGTGTCGGAATGCTAGGAAGAGCGAACAGGAAGTAATAACCCGGGCCAAAACGAGCGTATTGTTCCGGTTTGTTCCGATTCTGACCGTTGTCCTCGCCTTTGATCAGCGACTCTGCCGCGGCCACTGCTTGCCGGTCGTCGGGCGTGGCGTCACTGGTGATGACATTGGCCATCAAGAACAGGAATAGCGAACAGCCGAGGAAGACGAGACAGCCTTTGGTGGCGTTTGGCTCCAGCAGCGGCCGACGGATCATCGTCGGATCGACCAGCAGGCGAATCAGCCAGACGACCGACACGCCAAACAGCCAGAGATAGCCGTTGTAGGCAAGTTGTCGGCGGGCAAGCCGATCGGCGGCGTCGGTTTCGTCGTGTACTGCTGTCGGTGTGGCGGCGCCAGCGTTTGCGGTCTCTTCGACAGCGGGTTGGCCTGGCGCAGTCGCAACTTCGCGATCAGGAACGGCACTCGATGTGGCAGTCACGGTTTCCGTGTGGCTGCTTCTTAGCGGCTTGGTCAAATCTCGCGCCTCGTTCACCATCAGCAAACCCGGCGCGAGCAGAATAAGCAAAACTAAATCCAGGTTCCGTACGCTCCAGAAGCGGTTGAACTGGAAGAACAGGCCGAACATGAGCAGCGACGACACATAGACCCAGGTCGTCGGGTTGATCTTCTGATAATGAAACAGAATCTCGCTCATGCGCCTCGGATGGTTTGGTTCTTAGCGACTGAGGGTCAGGCGGCGCTGCACTGCGAAAATCGGAGCGTCAAATTGTCGGGCAGGACACGATCTTTTCGGCTCACGAGGGCGGCTCGAAGCGCCGGTTAACCGAATCTAAATCGTGGCTGGTCAAGCGGTTGCCACTGCTTTGGGCATCCATCAGAATACGGAATCTGCGAATTTATGCAATAACGGCCTTCGCCAAGGACGCATGTAAGTTATTGATGCATATCAGTTTAAGCTCTGTTTGTGCGGAGCCGTCAGCTCTTCGAAGGCAAAGACACAATCACATGGCAGATAGCCCACCCACTGTTTTTGAACGTCTTTCGGCCTGGCTCGAGGCAAAAACAATTCCATTCGACGTGCTCCGACATGCGCCAGTCTTTACGAGTGAGGAGGCCGCGGCCGTGCGTGGAACTCCATTGGCCAGTGGGGCCAAGGCGCTGATATGTCGGGCAGACGACCGATTCGTGATGATCGTATTACCGGCCGATCGCAAGCTGGCGAGCAAAGCAGTCCGACAGGCCGCGAAAATCAAGAGTCTGCGGTTTGCCTCGCGCGATGAGGTCGAGCAGCTCACGGGACTGCAGCCGGGATCGATTCCGCCCTTCGGCAGCTTGTTTGACCTACCAACCTGGTGCGACGAGCGACTAAGCGAACAGCCGCGGATTAACTTCAACGCCGGCGATCACAGCATTTCCATAAGCATGGCTTATGAAGACTATCTGGCGGCGGAGCAGCCGAAGTTGGGCCAGTATGCGGAGTAGTCCGTAGTCAGCGGCGGTTAAGCTGTCAGCAGCCCGCTGATCTTCCGGCCGGTCGTGCTAAGTGGGTAGTCGGCGAGTGAGTCGATCGCAACCCAGCGGGTTTTCGGCGCACGTTTGCCGCGATTTTCGCCGCCGCGTTTTGGTTGCGCGGCGTAGCAGTGCAGTGTGATCCGAAACCGCGTGACTCCGTGCTTGATGGTGATCAGATGATCCCCCGGCTCGATCTCCAGGCCGGTTAGTTGCCTCGCGCCGGCGATGATACTCCGCTTGAGTTGGCCATTCATTTGCCCGTTCGCCACCGCGAACCGCGGAAAATCCCATAACCCCGCCCAGCGTTCGCCGGGTTGGCAATGACGGAGGAGCACTTTGGGTCCATCGCGGACAATGACGGCTAACTCCGTTAACTCTTCAAAGTTCATCCGCTTGGCCGGTCGCGGAATCTTGTCAACAAGGTTCAGTTGGCATGCCCTACACAGTTGAGCGACCGGACAGCCGCCGCATGCAGGAGCTTTCGGTGTGCAAATTTCGCTGCCCAGCTCCATGAGGGCCTGGTTGAAAAAACCGCACTGCGAGTTGGGCAAGACTTTTTCCGCAACAGACCACAGATATTCGCGACCCGCCGTTGACTGTACGTCTTTCGTGTAGCCGCTCAATCGGCTCAGCACGCGGATCGTGTTCGCTTCGAGAATCGGCAGTTTTTGATCGAGGCCAATCGAGAGAATCGCGCCTGCGGTGTACCGGCCGATGCCCGGCAGCGCACGAACAGCATCATAGGTCGCTGGGAAAACTCCGTCGTGCTCACATACGATTTTGTTTGCCGCCGCATGCAGCTGCCGCGCGCGTCGGTAGTAGCCCAGCCCCTCCCACTGCCGCAATACCTCTCGTTCATCAGCCGCGGCTAACGATGTCGGATCAGGGAACCGCGCCAGAAACCGCTCCCAATACGGCACCACCGTCGCTACCTGCGTCTGCTGCAGCATCACCTCGCTGATCCAAATGGCATATAAATCTCGCGTCCGCCTCCACGGCAAATCGCGTGCGGCCTGGTTGAACCAGGCTAATAAGCGATTGGCCAGCGATTGACGCCAGGACGGTGAAAGTGCGGCTGCCCTGCCCGAAGAACCCATGAGGAAAGAGAACGCCGACGGACGGCGAACGTCAAGGTGTAATTAACGAAATGCGATGGTACTCCGACCAGGGACTGATCGGACTACCTTGTTATCCACTTGGTAGGCGCTACTTGACCGCGCTGCCGGAAACGAGCATGCTTTTCCGCGCTGGAGAGGACGGGATTTTATCTGCCTCACAAGGACTGATTCTATGACAGTCAAACCAATTCCGGATGGGTACAAGGTCGTTACGCCCTATTTGATCGTGAAAGGCGCGGCGGACGCGCTGGATTTTTATCAGCGGGCACTGGGTGCAGAGGAGCGGATGCGGCTGCCGCTGCCGGATGGGCGGATTTGCCACGCGGAGATTCAGCTGGGCGACTGCGTCGTGATGTTGGCGGATGAATTTCCAGAGATGGGAGCCAAAAGTCCGCAGACGCTGGGCGGCACGCCAGTGGGAATCATGGTGTATGTCAAAGACGTCGATGCGCAATTCAACCAGGCAATCTCAGCGGGCGGCAAAATCGAGCGGCCGGTGCAAAATCAGTTCTACGGCGATCGATCGGGCACGTTCATCGACCCATTCGGCCACAAGTGGACGCTAGCCACGCACGTTGAGGATGTGACGCCCGAAGAAGCTGGCCGGCGAATGGCGGCAATGAAGCCGCCGGCGTGAAATTCCAAGAATCGAAGATCCAAGACCCAAAAAACGCTGATCGACATCGTCAGTTTGGTTCTTTGGTTCTTGGTTCTTGGTTCTTTTCTTCCAGGTACTCAATCTTCGCCTCGGCACGCACCTTGTCGGCGAGAAAACGAAAGAGATAGACGACGACGGCGGGACGGAGCTCAGCCTCCACGTCTTTCCAAGACTTGCCGCCCGGTTTTTCTTCGAGAATCGTGATCAGGTGAATGCCGAAAGGGCTTTGCAGCGGCTGGCTCACCTCGTCGGGCTTGAGCGCAAAGGCTGTGCGGTTGAAGTCTTCAGGCATGGGACGATGGCGCTCGATCCAGCCGATGTCGCCGCCGCCGTCCTTGCTGGGAGCTTGGGAATTCTGCTTGGCGGCCTCAGCAAATGAGATTTTCCCGCTGACGATTTCTTCCCGCAGCTTGGCGGCGCGGTCGGTGGCGGCTGTTGTAGTCGCTTCGTCAGCATCTGGCTTCAGCTTGAACAGAATTTGCGCGACGCGCAGCTGGGTGCTGTCAAAATCGCGGCGGTGCTGCTGAAAATACTTTTCGAGATTTTGCGGAGTGAGATGTTTTTCGCAGTAGCGTTTCCACGAAATTTTCCAGGCCAAGGCGCGACGGATGTCGTCGAGACTGAGCCCGACCCGTTTGGAATGCTCGGCCAGTGACAAGTTCTGCGATTTGAGATCCTTTTCGAATTGGGCCAGTTCGAGGTCAATGTCAGCTTTGCTGGCGGCCTGGCCGGTTTTGGCCAGATACGCGAGAACGAGCTGGCGATCGATGACTTGGTCGAGTGCAGCGCGCTGCAGGCGTTGCTTGTCCTCGTCAGAAAACTGCTTGTCCCCGAACGCGTCGCGAAATTCTGTCTCGGCTTGTGCGGCGTAGATTGGTTCGCCATTCACCCGCGCAGCAACGGCGGATGCATCCTGCGTGGCGAGACACACAAGCAGCGCTATGGATTGTGCTGCACTCATCGATTGATTCTCCGAACGATATGCTTGCGAATCCAGGCCGTAAACTCATCCCGTTTTTTCCGGCCGGCGGCCAATTCAAGAATCTGCTGTTCTTGCTCGGTCACCGAGGCCGCCAACTCGTAGCCGTTCATCACCAAAAAAGTTTCCAACGCGGCGTGCCCGACTCGTTTGTTGCCGTCGATGAATGGATGGTTCATCACCAGAGAAAAACAAATGGTCGCTGCCTTGTCGGCGATCGTTGGATAAAGCTCGTGCCCGCCAAACGTCATCAATGGCTGCGCAACCGCAGACTCCAGCATCGATCGATCCCGGATTCCGGCCAGTCCGCCGGACTGCTCCAAGATCAATTCATGGAGAACTAACAAGTCGTCACAAGTGATGAAACGGATCACGCCAAACGCCGATAGAGTTCCCGGTTTTTTTCCAGGACATATTTGGCGGCCTCCAAGAAATCAGGACCAGGACGCGTGAGCCAATCCTCCAGGCCAGCTCGAGCCAATTCTTCCGGACTGATCCCTTCCTGCTTGGCAACTTCTTGCAATCTTTGGGAAGCTTGATCGGAAATCGGAATCATTAAAGTTGTCATAGTCCTATTTTAGCCGCGCAGTGGTTCCAGGCGACATATCAGGGAGTAGTTCGATACAATTTTTGGCATGGCTAGGACCGGAATTCATGCGTTTCTCGATCTGCTCGCCGCATACGGCGTGCGGCATATATTCGGCAATCCCGGTACGACCGAAATGCCGCTGAACGATGCGCTGGTGGGGGATGAGCGGTTTCGGTATGTCTTGGGGTTGCAGGAAGTGCCCGTGATGGCGATGGCCGATGGGTATGCAATGGCGTCGGGGCAGCTGGGTGTCGTGAATTTGCACATTTCGTGCGGCCTCGGAAACGCGATGGGCATGCTTTACAACGCCTATCGCGAGGGTACCCCATTGCTCGTCACGGCGGGACAGCAGGATCGCCGGCTAATGTTTGAAGAGCCGATTTTGTGGGGACAGATGGTGGAGGTGGTGCGGCCGTGGACGAAGTGGGCCTGCGAGGTGCAGCGGGTGCAGGATTTGCCGCAAGCGGTGCACCGCGCGGTGCAAGCCGCGCTCACGCCGCCGACGGGGCCGGTGTTCTTGTCGCTGCCGGTGGACGTGCAGATGGAACTCGTGGGGCAGGCTTCCAGCCTGCCAGACAAATCGGCAACAGCGGCAGGCAACATGCCTTTCCCACGACTTGATAGTCGGGTGCGGCCGCCGGTGGAGGCGATTCGCAAAGCAGTCGAAGTTTTGGCGTCGGCGAGGAACCCGGCGATTTTGGCCGGCAGCCGCGTGACGGAACGGGGGGCGATGGACGAGTTGGTCGCCTTCGCGGAGTTGCTGGGTGCGCCGGTCATCACGGAAAGTGGCACGACGCATGGGCGGCTGGCGTTTCCGAGCGATCATCCGCTGAATGGCCAAGGCTTGCCGCTGTGGTCGCCGGAAGTCCGCCAGCGGCTGGAAGAATATGACGTTCTGCTCGTCGTCGGCATGGACCTCCTCCGGCAATACATATACTTCGAGCCGTCGCGAGCGATCCCGGAGCACATTCGGCTGGTCCAAATCGACGAAGATCCGTGGCAGATTGGAAAGAACTATCCGGTCGAGGTGGGACTACTCGGTGATACGCGCGAGGCGCTGCGGGAGCTGAACGCGCACCTGGCGGCCGACGGGGCGCTCGATGCCGGCAAAGTAAAGGAGCGATTGGCTCGCCATATCACCAAGCACGAAGCTGCCCGCGCAGCACTGAAGAAAAAAATCGTCGAGCACCGGGATCGCCGACCAATGACGCCGCTGGGGCTAATGGGGGCGCTAGCTGAAGTGCTGCCGCCCGACATCGCCGTGATCGAAGAAGCCGTGACGACGACGAACACGACATTCGAGCGGCTGGGCGTGCTCAAAAATACGTCGGGCTACTTTGGCCATCGCGGCTGGGCACTCGGCTGGGGGCTGGGCGTCTCGATTGGCGTAAAACTGGCCTGGCCGAATCGGCCCGTGCTGGCATTGCTCGGTGAAGGCGCCGCGGCTTACGGCGTTCAAGGGTTGTGGACGGCCGCCCGCTACAAAATCCCGGTCGTGTTCGTCATTTGCAACAACGCCCAATATCAAATTCTCAAACTCTGTGGCCGGAGTCTGAGCCTGCCGCGAGCCGAGCAGCAGCAATTCGAAGGCGTCGATCTCGTTGGGCCGGAACTCGACTATTTGGCACTCGCCAAGGGCTTCGGCGTCGAGGCCCATCGCGTCACGGAGCCGGCTGAACTCGCCGAACGCGTCAGCGCCGCATTTAGAGGCGATAAGCCGGTGCTGTTTGACGTGCCAATCGCCCGCGAGCTTGCTCCGCGGCTGCAATACGGCTAAGGCAGTGCGAAGAAATAACCTTTACAAATTGGCATTGGTGATTTGAGCGGAACGTGCGATGACTTGCGCATGCAAGAGGCGCAAGTGGAGGCGCGGATTCGCCGCAAGTTTCGGCTAGTCGCTGTGGAGCTGGACGAACGGCGGCGC
>DASXLL010000020.1:0-2087 GCA_036496265.1 Pirellulaceae bacterium
GCAATCTGGCCGAATCGATGTTCCGTGTCGCCCAGGGAGAGTCAATCGATGGGTCGTTCTCCGACCGACCCCTGGAGTTCGACGTCGACGGCAATGTAAGCTTCGTGCCATGAGATGGCTCGGATTAGATATTGGCGGCGCGAATCTCAAAGCGGCGGACGGGCACGGCTGGGCTCGCAGCGTGCCATTCGCAATGTGGCAAGGACCGAAGCGGTTGGCGGATGAGCTCGGGGCATTAATATGTGGCGCGCCAATGGCAGATCGGCTGGCCGTCACGATGACCGGCGAATTGTGCGATTGCTTTCGCACGAAGATGGAAGGTGTGCGGCACATTTTGGAAGCGGTCAGCGAGGCGGCGGCGGACCGTGAACTGCGGGTTTATCTTGTCGATGGCCGATTCGTCTCATGGGGCGAAGCATTCGACAATCCACAATTGGCGGCAGCCAGCAATTGGCGCGCACTCGCAGAATTTGCCTGTCGCTACACCGAGGGACGACGGGCACTACTTGTCGATATTGGCTCGACGACGACCGATATCGTGCCGCTAGTCGACGGGCAACCGCGTCCGGTTGGATTGAATGACACCGAGCGGCTGCTGGCCGGCGAACTGGTCTACACGGGCGTCTGCCGAACGGCAATTTGCGCCCTGACGCAGTCACTTCCATGGCACGGCCAAGAATGTCCGGTCACCGCAGAGCTCTTTGCCACAACCGCTGATGCTTATGTGCTTTTGAGTGAGATCGCGGAACAGCCAGAAGCGACGTGCACCGCCGATGGTCGCCCGCTGACCGTAGAATTTGCCCGTGAACGACTGGCGCGGATGATCTGTGCAGATGTGACATCGTTTGAGGTGGAGGATGCGCGGCGTGCGGCTGAATCCATTCGCGATCGGCAAATCGCCCAGTTGCGCGCTGCGTTCATGCGAAATGAAGCCGCATTCGCCAAGCCGTTCGAATGTGTCGTGATCAGCGGCGAGGGAGAGTTTTTGGGCCGCCGGGTGGTACGAGAGTTGGCGATCGACGCGCACGTAGTCTCGCTCGCGGAAGAGCTGGGCAGCGAGGTCAGCCGTTGTGCGCCAGCACATGCGCTGGGCGTGCTTGCGGCTGAGGAGTTTGGTCCATGAGCCGCTGTCGGATCTGCGTGGTGAAAATTGGTGGCAGCCTGCTGTCGTCGGAAGGATTGCCGCGCCGAATGCGCAAGTGGTTGGCACTTGAAATGGCGGCCCACCTCGACACCCATTTCCTGCTCATTGTCGGCGGCGGCAAACTGGCCGACGCAGTTCGCGAGGTCGATGAGACCGCGCAGCTTGATTTCGCTGCGGCTCACTGGATTTGCGTCGATCTGATGGACGTCACGGCGCAATTGTTGGGCGCTATGCTGCCGGAAATAGCAGTGGTCGATCGGCTCCAGCAAATTGAGAGTTGCTTCGTCCAACCTGGGGCGACGATTTTTTGTCCGGGCGATTTTTTGCGGCTGATTGAGCCCCGGCATACGGCTGCCGGCCGATTGGTCGGTCACGGGCGACTCGATCGCAGGCCGGTTGGCGATCGTGCTGGAAGCGGACGACCTGGTCCTCGTAAAGTCGGTTGCTCCCCCCGCAGCGAGGTCCGGAACCGTGGACAAATGGATCGCGGAACTGGCGGTATTGGGGTACGTCGATGAGTTTCTGCCCAGGCTCGCGGGGGAGCTAACTAACCTGCGTTTTGCAAAGTTGTCCCGCGGGGAATAAGGCATCGGGCGCTGTTCCAGATAGTTCCCGAACGTGGCTGGTCAGCGCCGAAATCACAATTCGTTGTGCCGGAATGATTTGCGAACATGGAAAGCGGGCAAAGTCCGGACCAAATGGGTTGCTGGCGGCCATTTTGCTAGCAGTATGTCGCCGGCCGGCTTGGCCACAAAACTATTGGTTTTTTCCGGCAACTGCTTGACGCCTATTTTAGGACCAGCTTATAATCACGGTAGAGCGATGTAGCTCGAGTATGATTCATTGTTTCGAGGTTCGATCCAATCAAGTCAATTTAGTTCGCGAACTCGAAGGTTCCGAGGGAACGCTAATCCAGCAAAAGCGACGATTGAAGTCTTTCCTG
>DASXLL010000021.1:0-1698 GCA_036496265.1 Pirellulaceae bacterium
ATTTGATTGACTTCGATTGGTCAAAACCTACTTTTTAGAAAATACTCCAGCGAAAACCGTTATCGGTGCGACTTTCCGATGACGACCAGCTAGGTCCGCGCAACCGATACGTATTCAGATGGCGATGGGTCTTCTAGGATCGAACTTGATGTTTCTCCTACCTGCCGCCATTGGCACTTTTCTGGTCGTAAACCTGCTTTGCGCATGCATCGCGCTCGGCATCGGTTTCGCTGCCGGCGTCTGGTTCTTCGGCGCCAAAATGGCCAAACCGGAGGCGGCGTCTCCAACCAAAAAGCCACCCGCCAAGCCTGCAGAAGATCCGAAGCGTGCTGCCGAGCGGACCGCCATGGCCGCGAGCCGCGTCGCCGACTTGGCCAAAAACGTCGCCAGCGACGTTGGCGACCACGCCGCCAAGATGAAGGCGATCTCCGCCGACCTGGCCGGCATCGACCGCGAATCCGACGGCGCCCACGTGGCCGTGTTCACCGCGATGGATCAGATGATCGCCGCGAACACCCAGCTGCAGCAACGGCTCGAGCAGGCCGAGAAGCAACTTGCCGTCCAGGCCGTCGAGATCAAAGCGCACGAGTCCGAGGCCCGCACTGATTCGCTCACCGGTCTGTCGAATCGCCGCGCCTTCGACGACGAGCTCAAACGCCGGCTCGGCGAATGGCAACGCAAAGGCACGCCGTGCACTTTGGTCTTGATGGACATCGACTTCTTCAAGAAATTCAACGACACGCACGGCCATCAGGTCGGCGACGAAGTTCTCCGTCAGTTTGCCAAAGCATTGGCCAAACAGTCGCGCGAAATGGACATTCCCTGCCGTTACGGCGGCGAGGAATTTGCCGCGATTTTGCCCGGCACCGACGCAATCAATGCCTGCAAAGTCGCCGAGCGGATTCGGGCGGCAATCGAAGCGTCGGTAACTACTTTCGAAGGCAAAACGCTGAAAGTCACCTGCAGTTTGGGCGTCTCGCAATTCCTGGCTGACGACGATGTCCCGCGCCTGATCCGCCGAGCCGACGACGCCCTCTACACCTCGAAAAAGGCCGGCCGCAACTGCGGGCACTGGCACACAGGCGCCAACCAAGTCCCGATCACAGAAGCGGACAAACAGCCAATCATCGAACCGCCGGCTCCGCCGCAGCCGCCGGCCGCTGCCGATCAGACTCCGTCCGGTGCGACGTTCATCCAAATGCTCAAGCGGCGCGTTACCGAAAGCCACCGCTTCGGCGTTCCACTTTCGATCTTGTATTTGAAGATCGAAGACTTCGACATCGCCAGCCGCAAATACGGCAGCCCGATCGCTCGTCAAATGGTTGAGACCACAGCGCCCGCGCTCGAAAAAACGCTTCGCGAAATGGACGTCCTCGCGAAGCTCGAAAACGGCGAATTCGTAGTGATGCTCCCGGGCAGCTCATTAAACGAAGCAAATCGAGTGGCAAAACGGATGGGCGCTGCTACCACGAACTGCGTGCTGCCAGTCGTCGATCGAGAACTGCAGGTTTGTTTGCAGTACGGTGCCGCCGAGCTAAAACCGAAGGAAGCCGCACAAGAACTCATCGCCCGCGCACGGCTAAGCATAACGACGCCGGCGCCGCGCACTGCCAACGTCTAAGATTCTGCCAAGCGGCCAGCAGTTTGGCGGGTTCCAGGCCGAATGGTATGATTCGACTGCTTTGACCGAGGAAACTC
>DASXLL010000022.1:0-14350 GCA_036496265.1 Pirellulaceae bacterium
GCGCAATTGGCATAACCGCCACAACTCTTTTCAAAGCGGTTTCATTTGTTCCCAGGCCCGGCGTCGTATACGAAATCGCGTCAAGACGTCGCTGTCCTTTTTCGCACCGACAGATAAACTCCCTACCGGCGGCACAATCGGATCTGCTGACCACGATCGTAATACTCGTGGCCGCTGAAATTGCGGCCGCTGAAATTGCGCCCGCGAGCTATGTTTTCGTCGGGGGAAGGCGGCGCGCAGGTGCGCGCACGCCTCGCAATGAATTAACCGGGCAACCGACTCGCGATGCCATCGCTCGCACTCAATCCGCCGCAGCCGCAGACGCACAGCGAATGGTCGTTGATGGCGCAGGACACGCATGACGTGCAGCCCCTTGCAACTTTTCCGGCCCAAATTGGCCGTCATCCGACGGCGCCGATTCGCGTCATCCACCCGACGGTCTCGCTGTTTCATGCGGAGTTGCGGCGGCATGGCGATACGCTGGAGCTGGCCGATCTGGGCAGTCGCAACGGGACATTTGTAAACGGCAAGCGACTGAGCGATCCGCGCATCGTCCGCGCCGAGGATCTGCTGCAGTTCGGTGGGGCGGTTTTTCGGCTGCAAAGTCGCGGTCAGGAAAGCCATATCCATGCCACGCTCAATGTCACCTGCCAAAGCGGAGACGTCGGCGATCTGGCCTTGGCCTTGGCACAGTTCGAAAAGCTGGTCAGCGACGCCTCGGTCGTGCCGGTGTATCAGCCTATCGTGAAATCGGAAACGAGCGAGGTTTTTGCCTACGAGGCGCTCGCCCGCAGCCGGCTCTATGGCCTCGACAAGCCGGCGCAGATGTTTCAAGCGGCCGAGTATTTTCAAATGGAGGCGGAGCTGAGCCGAATGCTTCGCCGCGAGGAATTAACGACCACGAGCGAAACGGTCTTACCGCACCTGTTCCTCAACACGCACCCGGCCGAAATGGCCGATTTCAAGGAATTGGTCGTTTCACTCCGCGAGATTCGCGAAAAGCGGCCGACGCAGCCGCTGACGATCGAGGTTCACGAGAAGACGGCCGCCGACATCGGCACCTTGAAGATGCTGCGGATGGTGCTTGACGATCTGAACATGAAGCTGGCGTACGACGATTTTGGCGCCGGTCAGGCCCGGCTGCACGAGCTCGTCGAAGCCCGTCCGGACTTCGTGAAGTTCGACCGCCAGCTGGTGATGAATATCGATAAGGCCGCTTCTGGCCGCCGGCAACTCGTCGAGTCGCTTGTGAAAATGTGCCGGCAGCTAGGAATCGTAACGCTCGCTGAGGGAATCGAGACGGCAGCCGAAGCCACCGTCTGCCGCGACATTGGCTTCGAGTTGATGCAAGGATTCTATTACGGCCGGCCTAACGAATTTGCCAGGACGACACCGCTTGTGGCCACTGGACGGTAGCACCGCGCATTAATTACGGGTCGCCAGCGGCGCCTGGCCGCGATTCACCAACCCATGACCATGTTCGACTCGATCACTTTGCGGGCGTGGTCGAGGTCGGTGCCCGTTTCGTGCATGTAGATCCGGATCGCATGGACCTTGTCGCCGGCGGCCTTGGCGAGGCAATCGCGGGCGACGGAGCAGACATCGACCTTGGTGTTCGTTAAGCCCAGGGCCCCTTTGCTGATCACCCAGGTGTCGCGGGGCCGCTTGGTCATGCGGATGACTTTATCCGTCGGATAAGCCTCGCGGACGACGTTGCCGGCAGCCGACTCGTCCGCGGCCCAGGTGATAATGATGTGTGCGTCGGTTTCAACCTCGAACAGCGGCATGGGAAACTCCTTATAGCTTGCATGGCGCCGCCGGCTCGGAGGCCGCCCGCGGCGCTCCCTCGAATAACTATCTGCGGCCGGAGAAAATACCGCCGGCTGCTGCTGGAATTGTAGCATGTTCGTCGGTTCGGCAAGCTACCGGTGATTGATTCCAATCGGCTGGCTCGAGCGGTTAATAGTGGCTGAAAAACTCAGTTCATAATACGCCATGTTTTGCCTTTGCCGGCCGGATGAACGGCGAATTCACGAGTATATTGCCACACAAGCGGATGGGGATTTTTCGTACGGGCCTGTTGGGTTTACGCAGAACGGCGCGACACGAGAGCGGTTGCCCGGCTGGAGCGTTGATTGTCACCGCGTCGTCTTGGGAAGCGGAGGGAAGGTTTTTCGGCGCGCGATCGCGGCGATCGCGACGTGGCAAATGTTTCCGCCGGAAATCACTGCCGTGTTTGACCGCCACGTTCCCTTCGCAGGCCTCTGTGTCGCCGTATTGTTCCATGCCAAGCCCCTGCCGCTTTGTCTCCTGATGCCGGCGCGTGTCGTGTACGTGACTGAGGATTCAATAACGTGCGATGGCCAGCAAATTGATCGCTTCGGCTTTGCCTACGGCACACTGCCCGATCATCCCGAACGCGGTGAGGAGCGATTTCTCGTCGAGTGGCACCGCGATGATGACAGCGTACATTACGATTTGCTCGCCGTTTCGCAGCCGCGGCATTGGCTGGCGCGGCTGGCATATCCCTACACGCGCTGGCAGCAAGCGAGCTTTCGTCGCCTATCGGGCTTGGCGATGCAGCGGGCGGTCAGGGAAGAATCGCCGCGGCTATCTTGACTCAACTTAGCTGAGCAATTTCGCGCCATATTTGGCTCCGCAGGTCGCAACAATCGCGTCGCGGATCGCGTCGGCTTCGGGGCCGGTGAGCGTGCGGTCGGGAGCACGCATCGTGAACGAAAAGTGCAGCCGTTTGGTGTTCGGGCCGTCTTTTTGCGGATCGCGGTATGTGTCGAGATATTCGAGTCGCTCCAGCACTTTCGCAGCTGTCAGTTGGACGGAGGCAGATAAATCCGCCCAGCGGACAGATTCGGCGACGATGAGATTTAAATCTCGGGCGATTGTCGGATAAAGGCTCTGAACGGCATACTTCGTGACGAGCTTGGCAGCCGATGAAACCCGCGAGAGATCGATTTCGAGAATGGTCGCCGGCGAGCGGAGGCCGAAAGCTTTGAGGCCGCCCGCCGAGACTTCGCCAAGAAAGCCGAGTCGCTGGCCGCCGAGTTTCAACTCGCTGGCGCGGCCGCTTTCGAGCAATTTGTGATTGTAGTCCGCGAACTCCAGCGGTTCGTCGATGTGGAGTGCCTCGAGTAGCGATTCGACGACGCCCTTGAGGTGTAAAAACCCGCGTCCGCTGACGGCCGCGAGTGTTAGTTGCTCGCGAGGCAACTCGCCGCCGGTTGGCAAATAAATTCGAGCCGTTTCAAAGAGCTCGATGACAGGGTTACTCAGCGACTCGTTGATCCGGCGCGAATCGAGTAGGCTAGGAACAAGGCTGCGGCGCAGGCGATCGGCGCCTTCGAGCATCGGTATGTTGGCCACAAACGGCGGAGCATCCGTCCACGGGCTAAACGCGTCAGACCATTTCTCAGGCACCACGCTGGCCGTCATCGCTTCGTCGTGGCCCGACGCTGTCAGCACTTGCCGGACTTTATCCATCACGCGGTCGCCGTCGGGCTTGTGCGAAGCGGCCATCGGCACGCTGGCGTCCTCGGGAATCTTGTCGTAGCCGTGGACGCGGGCGACTTCTTCGACCAAGTCGATCTCTCGCTCCAAATCGCGCCGCCAAGTTGGCGGAATGGTGATGATTTCTTTCTCGCCTGCCGATTGTTCCAAACAGCCGAGAGCACTCAATATCTTTTTCACGACCGCGGGAGGCACATCAATGCCGATGATGCGCTTAAGTTGCGATAGTCGCAGCGTGATTGCCTGGCGTGGCGGCCGCGCCGGGCTCACATCAATCACGCCGTCGATCAACTGGCCCCCCGCGTGCTTCAAAATCAACTCGCAAGCGCGACGGCTGGCCCAATCGACCATTTCTGGATCGGTGCCCCGCTCGAAGCGATACGAGGAAGCACTTTGAAGCTTGAGTTTTCGCGCCGTTGAGCGAATCGAAAGGGGCGCGAATTGGGCGGCCTCGATTAATACATCCGTCGTCGTCGCCGAAACTTCGCTATCCGCGCCACCCATGACGCCGCCGATCGCTACCGGCCGCTCGGCATCGGCGATGACGCACATCTGGCCATCGAGCGTATAGGTTTTGTGGTCGATGGCCTGAAACTGCTCACCTTCCTTCGCGCGGCGAACGATGATCTTGCGTCCGATCAACTTTTGAAAATCAAACGCATGCAGCGGCTGGCCACACTCCATCATTACATAGTTAGTGATATCGACGACATTATTGATCACCGGCTGACCAATCGACGCCAGCCGCATTGCCATTTGCGACGGCGAATTGGCGATTTTGACCCCGCGAATGACGCGGGCGCTATACCGTGGGCACAGGTCCGGGCAGGCAACGTCGATGCTCGTGTAGTTCCGCAGGTCGTCGGCAATTCGATGTGGCTGCTCGCCCGATTCTGTCTGATTTGCCGGGTTCAAATTCGCATCGCTATAACGCAACTGCAAATCGAACAATACCGCAGCCTCACGGGCGATGCCGATATGGCCCAAGCAATCCGGCCGGTTGCTCGTCACCTCGAGATCAATCGCCCAGTCGTTGCCGAGCTGCTCAGTGCTCTCGTGATTCAGCCCCGCCATCATCAGCCGCTCGACGAGCTCCGCCTGTGTCATCTTCAGCGGGACGAAATCGTTGAGCCAGTTCCAGGAGACGAGCATAGAAAGTGCGGAGTGCGGAATGTGGAATTTCAGAATGCGGACCAACATCAGCAAGGCTAGGATAAGGGATTCGGAGTCGTTCGTTAACCGCATCAGACCCAACTTGCTTGCGATAGCACCGGGCCGGAGAATGGCTTAGACATCCAGCGACGCAAAAAAATGGAACTCACTGCTGTCTATATTCAAGTCCCCGAGGGATACATCGCTTTCATCGAAGAATTGCCCGGCGCAAACACGCAGGGAGACAATCTGGAGGAAGCGAGGGAAAATCTGCGCGAGGCCGTCGAAATGGTGCTGGATGCCAACCGCGAGCTAGCCGAGCGCGAACTGGCCGGCAAGTCCGTCGTACGCGAGCCCTTTGCCTTCGCTCAACCATGAAGCGCGTCGAATTCGTACAGCATTTAGAGGCCCACGGCTGCTATTTGCTGCGCGAAGGTGGCAAACACAGCCTGTACGTAAATCCCGCCAACAACCAGACGTCAGCCGTGCCGCGGCACCGTGAAATCAACGAGTTTTTTGCTGCGCAAGATTTGCCGAGATTTGGGAATCGCTGAACCGTAAGGCGATTGCAACGGATTGACGCAACGCCTTGAGCCTAAAACTGCGCCAAGAACCGCGCGTCGTTGCGATAAAACTCGCGGATATCGGTGATTCCATGGCGGCGCATGCACAGCCGCTCGACACCGAGACCAAAAGCGAAGCCGCTATAGACTTCGGGATCATAACCGACGGCCTTTAGGACGTTGGGATCGACCATTCCGGCGCCGCCGAACTCGACCCAGCGATCGTGCCAGTGGAAGTCGGCTTCGACGCTCGGTTCGGTGAAAGGGAAGAACGAAGGTCGGAAGCGGACGTGAACATCTTCGCCCAGATAGCTTGTCGCGAACATGCGAAGAACGCTCTTAAGATCAGCCATCGTGACGCGGGCGTCGATGAGCAGCCCTTCCATCTGGTGAAACATGGGATAGTGCGTCGCATCCGCAGCATCGGGCCGATAAACCCGCCCCAGCGAAATGATTCGCACCGGCGGCTGACGCTTTTCCATCACGCGAATTTGGACGGTGCTCGTTTGGCTGCGAAGGAGTAAAGAGTCCAAAGTCCGAGGTCCAAGGTTCAAAGTTGACGAAGCCTGACTTTGGACTTTGGACGTTGGACGTTGGACGGTGAGGTAAAAATTATCGAGCGGATCGCGCGCCGGGTGCTCCAGCGGAATATTGAGTGCTTCGAAGTTGTGGTATTCGTCTTCGATCTCGGGTCCTTCGGCTGGTGAGAAGCCGAGGCGGCCCATGATGTCTTTGAGCTCCTCGATCGTCTGTGTGAGCGGGTGGAGGCGGCCGAGACGAGTTCGTCTTCCGGGTAGCGTTACATCAACTTCCGCGGTTCCACTTGCCTTCAACCGAACTTTTGATACCACATTGTATTGGACAGACACCTGTGCAGTGCCACCTACTCCGACTCCACCCGAACCTGTTTCCGAATAAACTTTTCGCGTCCTCTCAATCGCAAATTGTAACGCAGATTCAAGACTTGTTTTTAGCGCGTTTAAGCGTTTACCACCGGCTGGTCGTTCCGTTTCACTTAGTGATCCCAGCCCTTTTTGCACATTCTTTAGTCGCCCTTTCGCCGCACCAAGGAACTTGATACGCGCGGCTTCGACGGCATCGCGATCGGTTGCGCCATTTAAAGCCGCTTCGGCTTCCGATTGGAGTGAATCGAGTTCGATGAGAAAATCAGTCAGCGTCATGCTCGGCCTGAAGGTCGAAAATGGTTGATGACCTGGTCCAGAATTCGTTGAAAGGTCGGCTCGCGGAGCTTACCGACTACTTTAATAACTATCGATTCGTGAATCGTGGAGAGAACGCACGGCCGAGCAAAGCTATGAGTTCTCAGGCCGCCGGTTTCGAAATCAGCGTCGTCGATTGAGATTGCAGCCGGGTCGCCATACGGGCTGCTTGTTATCTGGCAATAGGTCGAATCGCCGCGGTCACCATTCGCCAAACAGAGCGCCGGACGAACCTTCGTTTGCGAATGATTGGAGTAGGGAAATGGCACGAGAACTACTTCTCGGATTGCAGGTGCGCCCATGCTGCATCCTCTTCTGGGCGGTTCCAATCGGCCGCGAGGGAAACTTCACTTAGCAAGTAGGCTTCGTTTTCGATAGGTGGATCGTCAAGAACGATCACAAGCGCACGTCGCTCTCCAGGCAATTGAATCGACTCGCTTAGATGTACCTTGCCGGTGGCATCAATGGTTGCTTCGAATGCTTGGTACATAAAAGCCTCTATTACCAAGTATCCGTTCGCGGTCGCATGATGGTCAAGTTCAACGGATATTCAGGCCAATTACCGGGAGCAAGTTTGCTCCCGGCTAATAGATTGGAGCACGAGCCTTATAGCTTCAGCGCCGCCTTCACCTCGCCCATCACCGCGTCAAATGCAGCGGGGTCGGCGATGGCGATCTCCGAAAGGCTCTTGCGATCGAGCTCAATGTTCGCGAGCTTAAGCCCGGCGATGAGCTGACTGTAGCGCAAGTCGCGCTCGCGACAAGCGGCGCTAAGGCGCGTGATCCACAGACGCCGGAAATCGCGTTTCCGGGCGCGGCGATCGCGAAAGGCAAATGCGCCGGCGCGTTCTAATGTTTCTTTGACCGTGCGGAGGAGCTTGCGGCGTCCGCCAACGAATCCTTTGGCCCGCTCAAACAGCCGTTTGTTGGCTTGGGTGCGGGCGGCCCCTTTACGAGCACGCATGAGATTAAAACTTTCTCTTCATCAGCCGGACAAGGCCCCTGAGCGACGGCTCAAGCGTTGAACTGCCCGCGGGCTGGAACGTGGGGCAGGCTTCTAGCCTGCCGTGAAAACAAAAACATCTATGGCAGGCTGGCCTCACAGAACTAACTACTATGGCCCGCCAGGGCCATCGTGATTTGGTGCAGCACCGTTTCGCTTAAGACCTTCGTACCGCGCAAGTTGCGGCGCGTCTTCTTCGTTTTCCGCGATGCCAAGTGGCTGGTTCCCGCTTGCCGATGTTTCGCCTTGCCTTTGGCGGTCAGCCGAAACCGCTTCTTCGTTCCCTTATGTGTCTTTTGCTTTGGCATGGAGGTGGCCCGCTTATTGGCAATTATTCGCTTTGTCGCTGCCCGTCCGGCGGCGGTTTCTGGTTCGGAAAGCCTTGCAGTATAGAGGATTCGGTCGTTTCCGAAAGGGGCACAGCGGGATAGCTAGCACGCTCGTTGCGGTGGCCCATGAAGCCCAAAAACGGCTGAATCGCCAAACCCCGCAAAACCGATAGGACTGATACGGCGCATCGTATCGAGCTATGCGCCACAGGAGAGCGGGCGAATCATGACACGTATCAGCGGAAAGATAACCGTGGGGCTTGCGATCTGGCTCCTCAGCCAGAATCAAGGTTTTGCTCAGGAAGCAAGATACACCCCGGCCACGACGTCCGCCGCCATCAGCGATCAGATTCCCGCATCCGAAAATCCAATCGACGCCGATAGCGACGAGTTCGTAAACAACGACGTGGAGCAAGCCGCGTGGTTGCAGCAGCAGCCCGCACTAAGTGCTCCAGGCTCGCCGGCGCAGCCGCCGCGTCGCAGCACGAGCGGGTCGCGGCAAGCGAATGTCGGCCTTGCGAGCGTCCCCAACATGTTCGGCGATCTGGGCGGCGCGACTTCCACATTCGTCCTCCAGAAGGGACCCAGTCCGGTTGGCGGCTTGTCCCGTTCGCTCGGCACGTTCAGCTTGCCGATCGCCGGCGGTGGCAGCCGCGTCGGTAAGATTTCCGAGAACGATTCGCCGATTCCGCGCGATCGCATTTTCTTCAGTTACAACCATTTCCAAAACGTGTTTCAGATCAGCGAAACGCCGCTGGCCCCCCCTGGACCAACCCAGATTCGCCAGGAGCCGATCGACCGCTATACGCTGGGTTTCGAAAAGACATTTTTCGACGGTTGGACAAGCGTCGAAGTTCGCATGCCGTTTACCGGCAGCATTGATGCGCAGCTCCAGACCTTTGGTTACACCAGCACGGGCAACGTTGGAAACTTGACCGTCGTGCTCAAAAGCCTGGTTTATATGGATTCCTCGACGGCGGTAGGCGCCGGTGTTGCGATTGAAACGCCGACAGGCACCGATACGTTCACGCGTATTGACGGTACGCGGCTGCAGTTCCGCAACGACGCGACGCACCTGCTGCCCTACATTGGTTTCGTCTGGTCGCCGGGCGATCCGCGCTGGGGTTGGGGCAGCGGCCTCTTTCTCAGCGGCTTCGCACAGATTGATATCAACACCAACGGCAACCGCATCGACGTCGTCGACCAAAACAACATGCCCCGCGGGACGCTGGGAACTTTGACCGATCAGAATTTGGGCTTTTTGGATCTGGCAGCCGGCTATTGGTTGTATCGCGATCCTAATGCGCCGCGATTGACCGGCTTGGCCGCCATCACCGAGCTGCACTATACGACAACGCTGCAAGACGTCGATCGGATCAACGGCACGGTGGCTGGCAACACGATTGCCATTAATAGCACCGGAAACCGGTTTGACATTTTGAACGGCACAATCGGCGTGCAAGCTCTATTGTTCGATGCCTCGAGTCTTCGAGTGGCCGGAGTTTTCCCGATGGGCAATGACGATCGCCGGCTGTTCGACTCCGAATTGCAGGTGCAGTTTAACCGCCGCTTCTAATTCGGTCCCTGTCAGTATCTCCTGTTTGCATTTGGCATTCTGCAGCCAATGCTATAAATTCAGGCCCTAAAAGGGCAGAGCGTGCTGATTGACGGACGGAATTTCTGGAAGCTCCACAGCCGTTGGCTGGTTGCGGTCTGTATTGCTACGCTGATCGCTATTGCGATGACCATTGCCGCCGGACTACGAACGGGCCGCTGGCCGGGCGGCGGGAGCGCGACGGGTCTTGTCGTGGGTGTCCTCGCGGCGGCCATTTTTCTGTTTGAAGTCGCTCTCGTTGTAAAAAAAACGAGCCGCTTTCGCACGGTCCGCTGGCTCGGCTCAGCTCAAACTTGGATGAAGGCCCACATTTGGCTCGGACTGCTCACGGTGCCGCTGGTTGTGCTGCATAGCGGGGGCAGAATCGGCGGCACGTTGACGACGGTTTTCGTCGTAGTGTTCGCAGTGGTCATCATTAGCGGAGTTTGGGGCCTGTTCGTACAAAACATCTTGCCGCGGATGTTGCTGGAAGCCGCGCCGGCCGAAACGGTCTATTCCCAGATTGATCAGGTCGGCCAGCAATACGCGGCGGAAGCGCGGCGGCTCGTCCTGCTCGCTTGCGGCGATGATTATGAGTCGTCAGTGGCCGAGCCGGTTATTGCGGCAGCCGCCAGGGAGCACATCAGCGGCGCGGCGCGGCATGTGGGCCTGCAAGTGCAGCGCTCGCCGCATCCGGGTGCCGATTTGCCGCGGGCAACGCCTTCACCAGCTATCCAAAAGGCGCTCGCTGCCGACATTCGTCCGTTTTTGATGAATGGCGAAAGCAGTGGCGGTCTGTTAGGCTCGCGGCAAAGAAACACCTGGTATTTCGACGATCTGCGGCAGCGGGTCGCACCGGAGCTGCGAATGCTGGTAGGCCAACTCGAAGAGTTGTGCGAGCGGCGGCGTCAGCTCAATGTCCAAAAGTTGCTGCACTTCTGGCTTCACAACTGGCTCTGGCTCCATTTGCCGCTGTCGATCGTGCTCCTTGTCTTGCTGGCGGCGCACGTCCTCTTCGCGATCCGTTTTGGATAATCCATCATGCCGCGCGAAGAATCCATCGTCGAAACGGGAAAGCAGCGGTCGCTGCGCGTGCCGCTCGACCACTATCGGCGTCCGAACCCGTTGGTGCGCGGCAAGTATTGGCTGAGTGCGATCTTCGCCGTAGTCGCGGTGGCCTATGTGGTTTGGCTGATGCTTCCGACGGCCGCGTCGCAGCAGCACGTTTCACCCGGGCCGCTCGCTGCCGCTCATGCCAGTTGGAACAACGACTGTGCAGCCTGCCATCAATATTTTCAGCCGCTGCGTTCGGACGCGGTAAGCGTCATCGGCCTGTTTCGCTCCGACGCCTACCATCGCGAGTCGCTCGATCAGGCCTGCATCAAGTGCCACAACACGCCCATTCATCATGCTTCGGCCAAGCCGGGCGACGTGCCCAGTTGTGCAACCTGCCACCGCGACCATCGTGGCCCTACGGCCGATATCGTTCGCGCGAGCGACACGGCTTGCCTTGGTTGCCATCGAGATCTGGAGTCGCATCGCAACGGGCAAAGCGGTTTGAAACCACCGTTTGCCAATATTAGGAGTTTCGCCCTCACACCAGCCCGGCGCGCGAGCGAGGGTAATTCGGATGGCGAAACCAGGAATTTGCCCCATCCCGACTTCCGTTCTCTTGAATCCGATCCCGGCAACATCAAATTCAATCATTGGCTACACCTGCAGCCGGGAATCTCGCCGGCTGAGTCCAAGAAGAAGCTAAAGGCGAGTGACTTACCGGCAACCTTTCAAAAACAATACGCCCCTTATGCGAAGCCGGACGGCTTGGTGCAGCTCGATTGCGCGGCCTGCCACGAGCCGGATCGAGACAGCGCTTACATGCGGCCGATCGCCTTCGAGCAGCACTGCCAGGCCTGTCATTCCCTCGACTGGAAGTTCGCCGATGATCAGCCGGCCTCAGAAGTGCCGCATGGCTTAACAAACGAGCGCCTGGCCGCAGTGTTAGATGGGCTGGTTTTCGCGGCGGAAGCTAAGCGTTCGGGTTCCCGCGATGCGATTGCCGACGAAACAGGAAACCTGCCCCTCATACCCGGCAAAACGCTTGGCAAAAATCTCGCCGAGAAAATTAGTCAGGACGTCCTCGGTCGCCGCAATGCCGCCGCCCGGGCGATCGCGACCAAATGCCAGGAATGCCATATCGTCGATGAATCGAAAAACGACGTCGCCAGCGATTTGCCAAGCTTTCGGCCTGCGAATATTCCTACAATCTGGCTAAGTCACGCCAAATTCGATCATAGCTCCCATCGCCATGTCGAATGCCGCACCTGTCACGCCGCTTCATTCGCCTATGAACAGCACGACAAGCCGCAGTTTGTTGCCGTAGCCAACGGCGCTTCAGCTGCCCGCGACCACGAACAAGTCATGATCGCCGGCCTCGAAAGCTGCGCGAACTGCCACGCACCCGCCGGCGGTAAATCCGGCGGCGCTCGCTTCGATTGCGCCGAATGCCACAAATACCACGGCGGCGATACACACGTATCCTCGTTCCCAGGGTCCCCCCTGGGAACGCACCACCCCGAGGCTCCCGCCTCGTCAGCGCCGCCAAGCATTTCCACCATCCGCCTCGCGTCTTTCAGTGCCGCGTCTCTGAATGCCCAAGCATTTGCCGGCGCATCGACCTGCACCTCCACCGGCTGCCATGGTAACGCCAACGCAAACTCACCCGCCTGGCAATCAGCATTTGACGTCTGGGCCAGCCGCGACCCGCACGCCGAAGCATTCAACGTCCTCTGGACCTTCCGCGGCCGCGAAATGACGCGGCAGCTAAGCCAACTCCTCGAACCGCTCACCGATCACCAACATTTGCTGGCCCTTGAACAACGCTGTATTGGCTGCCATGCCACTCCGGCACCTGAAGCACCCGCCGACGCTGCCCATCTCGCCCTCGGCGTCCAATGCGAATCCTGCCACGGCCCAGCTGGCCAGTGGCTGCACGCCCATTACCAAGGTGGCTATCGCCGCCACACATCAGGATTTATCGACACCAAAGACCTGAATCAGCGGGCGGAAACGTGCCTGAAATGCCACGCTGGCCCCAGCGATGCAACCGGCTCACCACAAGCCGTCGATCACGACCTGATCGCCGCCGGTCATCCGAAATTGTCATTCGAGTTCCGCACGTATTTCGAAAGCCTGCCGGCCCATTGGGATCGACCAAAGGATCAATCACGATTCCCTGATAGCTTTTATCTTCAATCTTGGCTGACCGGTCAGAACGAGCTTTCGACATGGCGCACAGAGCACGCTATCGATCCTTCCGCGGACTTCGCGCAGCTCGAATGCTCCGTCTGCCATCACACGCTGGCCCCTAACGCACGAAATGCAAGCCAGCGGCTGCGGTCATTGCCCCCGGCGAAAACTCCGATTGCGATTCCTTCGAGCGACAAATCAATGTCGGTTAACGAGCGGCTCGCCCTCGCGCAACAGTTATTGATCGGGGGCGCGAGTAATAACTCCTGGGACGACGCTCTCAATGGCTATCTCGCCACCGGGGCCATTACTGCCGATCAGCCAATTAGGAAAATGGCCGATTGGCCTAAGCTTCTCGGCAGCTTAAGCGACTACCTCGCCCGCGATTCTTTTCCCGCCGACATCCGCCGCCAGCGAAACCCATCGCCCTATGATTCGCCCAGTGACTTTGACCCAGCAACCTGGAAGCGACAAATTGAGACCTTCATCGAGACTCTGCATCGCCTCGAATCCACCAACAACTGACAACTGACAACTGACATTTCGCCATGATCGTCCACCAACTCAACCAAATCCAATCCCGCTTCGGCTATCTGCCGCGCGAGTCGCTCGTCGCGCTGGGCGAGCGACTGGCGGTCCCGCTGTATCGGATCGAAGAGGTAGTCAGTTTCTTTCCGCACTATCGCAAGACACCTCCCCCAGAGCTGGAAATCCATGTCTGTCGCGACATGAGCTGCCACCTCCGCGGCTCGTCCCATCTCATCGATGACCTGAAGCAAAAACTGTCAGCTGAAATTACTGCGGGCCGAGCCTCAGTGTGTGGTGTTTCGTGTCTCGGCCGCTGCGATCGGGCACCGGCCATCCGCATTGATCATCACATGCACGGACATAACGGCGACCATCAGCCGCTGTGTTATTTTGGCCGCCCGGCTGGCGACGTCATCGCGGCGGCACGGAGTATTGCGGCGGGCGGCAATCCAGTTCCGCCGCCCGATCACGACGCCAATCTGGCCGATGCTTCCGCTTCGTGGAAGATCAACGTCTATGCCAACAAGTCGCGTGAAGAGCGGTATCAAGCGCTCAAGCAAACAATCGCCGCCATCAAAAGCGGCGCAGCCGCCGGCGGCACCGAGCGCGACCGTATTATCCAATCGGCATTGAAAAACGCTGTGCTGCTCGGCATGGGCGGGGCAGGGGGGCAGGCCTTCAAAAAATGGTGCGAAGTTCGCGAGGCCGTCGGCGAACGCAAATACGTCGTCTGCAACGCCGACGAAAGCGAGCCCGGCACATTCAAAGACCGCGAGCTTCTGCTGCGGACGCCCTATCTGGTCGTTGAGGGCGTGTTGCTGGCGGGAATCGTACTCGGGGCGACTCAGGGCTATATCTACATCCGCCACGAGTACGAAGAATGCATCGCCTCCGTCCGCGAGGAAATTGCCTGGTGTGAGCAGCAAGGCATATCGGGCGAAAACATCCTCGGCAGCGGCATCGACATGCGTGCCGAAGTTTTCGCCAGCCCCGGCGGCTATATCTGCGGCGAACAAACGGCTTTGATCGGCGCAATCGAAGACAAGCGGGCCGAACCACGCAATCGTCCGCCGGAACTGCAGACCAACGGCCTGTGGGACATGCCCACGCTCGTCAACAATGTCGAAACACTCGCCTGGGCGCCGGCGGTTGTGCTATTCGGCGAGGCGAGCGGGGGACGTGAGTCCCCCG
>DASXLL010000023.1:0-8802 GCA_036496265.1 Pirellulaceae bacterium
CAACGCCACCCGAGCCTTGAACGATGCTTCATACCGCTTCCGCATCCGCTTCTTGCTCATGCTCCTGAACTCCTAAAATGGTTCCTCCAGCCCAAGGTTTTACACCTTAAGCTAGCGCCCAATTTTTGGGGTCCACCTCACGGACCGGTCAAGTTTCGGACGTATTGAACAAGCGTCCATTATAGGAAGCCGGGTAGTGCTAAAGTAAGTGTTGGCAGTCGCGCGGCAAGTTATGGGCCAGAAGGCGTTGTCGGTTTGTTATTCCAGCCGAAGATAGTGTGCGCTAGTTCCTGCCGTTCGGCTGCTGGAAGTTTGGACAACGCTGTATTGATACGGTAGTGTAAGTCCAACGCTCTAGTATTGTCCTTTCGCCACGCGACAAGGATTTGTTCACGTTCGCTGTGCCATTCCGCCCGTGATTTAGTGAGGCTTATCCACCAACCAAACGCCAACCCCACCACCACCATCAGCCACAGCAAGTCTCGGATCGTGAAGCGCATGGGGTGGCTCGCTAGAAGAAATTAAACCGCATCCAGGGTCAGAAATGAGCGACCAAAAATACGATTGCCACGAAGTAGGCGTAGGCCAAGACGATCAGCAGCGTGCGGAGGCGGTAACGCATGGGGGCATTGTAACTGCGCGCGGCGAATGCCACCGCGACGTGGATTTCGCTTGCCCCTGGTCATGTTCGGTTATGTGTTGGCAGTCGAGCGGCCAATGTCAGGGCGGCGATGGCTGCGGGGAAGCGGTATTTGGCAGTTGGTTTTCGCGGATAATCCGCAAGGCGTTTGCTACTTCTTCCCGCCTCTTCAGCGACTCTTCGAGTTCGGCTTCACGCTTCTTTAGGCCTGAGCTTAGCCCTTTTGTTAATTGGTTGAGCAGCGCGACTTCTTTTTGCAACTTGGCCGTCTTTTCAGCCGCGAGCGACTGGGATATTGCATTCTCGGAATTTATTCGCCGACGATCGAGCCACATCGACGTGAATACCCCCACCACCACCGTCAGCCACAGCAAGTCTCGGATTGTGAAACGGAACATGGGCCATCAGCTTTCATAAGGGATAGCTGGATTGACTGGCTGTGCCGGAATGTCGGGGCCGAACTTCTCTCTCAAAAATCTCGCGTTTTCCAGTCGGATGCTTTCGTCGGCTATCCGACGACCGGAAACAGCAAATGTGACCGCCCAGGCAATGACTGCCACCATCGGCACGGCAATCGCCAAGACGATCAGCAGCGTACGCAGGCGGTGTCGCATGTCGTAATTCTATTCGCGGGGCAGTTTGCGGGGCTATAGCGAAGCCTTGGCAGGGTGGCACGAGGTCGGCGAGATGGAAAGATGCTCGTTGCGATTTAAGACCCTCACCCTAACCCTCTCCCAGTGGGAGAGGGGACGGTCGCTTGGCAGAGCGCAGACCGCACTCTATGGGCCGGTCAGACCGGCCAGTCGCGTTTGCCGATTTGTTTTAGTTGGTCGTCGGAGGGGAATTCGAGGACGCGGTAGCGCTCGGGGTAGGTGCCGAGGGGTTGCATGAGGTCGCCGGCGATTTGGCGGACGCGGTCGAAGTGGTTGGCGGCGAGGACTTGGACTTCTTGCGAGGAGCCGTCGGGGCGGAGGAGGAGAATGTCGTCGGTTTCGGGCAGCAGCGTTTCGACGCCTTCGGACCAGACGCTGTAGCTTGAAATGCGGCCGTTGTCTTTGTGCTTGACGGCGCTGAAACTGGCGACGAAGACGTTTTCGCCGGTTTGGGCGTTGATCTGGTCGAGCAGTTCCTTTTGGTCGTTGTATTCCATGCCGAGCGTTCGCAGGCGAAGCTCGCGAAGTTTTGTGTGGGCGGGCGACTCGGTTTCCGGCAACCACGATTCCCATTCGTCGCCGACGAGCTTGAGGGCGACGGTTGAAATGGGCCGGGGCTTTTGGAAGGAGTCTTCCGCGATTTTGCACATGATCTCCAGACCAGCGGCATCATTCGAGCCGGTGATGACGAGCGTGTCGCGGTTGGGCACCATGGCGATGTAGTCGCCACGGACGGGCATTTTGCGGACGAGATCGAGCATCACGAGGCGCGAGGCGTCGTAATTGTCGCCGGTCGCCGAGATATAGACCCCTTCGCCCCCTTCGTTTTGCAGGCTGGCGAAGCTGACGTTGCCCATTTGCTCCAGGTTTTGCTGCGAGGCTTCGACAGCTTCGTAGAACGAAACGCCCCACTTGTCCAAGTCGTCTTGGATGATGCTCCGCATCGCCTGCGGCAGGTCATAGACGAGCGAGAGCGAGAGGTGGTCGCCGATGAACTGCTGCGGCACGGCGATCCCCTCGCCGCCGCGAGCCCGCGACTGCAGCATGACCGATTCCAAATAAAATCGCGACCGCACGACCGGCAGCAGGTCGGGATGTATGTCGGCAAAATCCTCCGGCAGCTCGAAGCCGGTCGTGCGCAAGCAGCCGCGAATGAACCGGTCGAGGACTTGCTGCCGCTGGTTGCGGGGGGCCTGGGAGTATTCCTGATACAGATTGGCCAGGTTGATGAAGCCTTCACCGCCGCGGTCGATCAAAAACTGCTCGGGATCGTAGCGAAATTTCGTCTCGCTTCCCGACTTGCGCAACTCACCCATCACGAGCTTGGCGAATTGATCGCGCGACGGCGGGCGAAAGAGAAAATCGAACCATCCCACGGCAAGACTCCGATAGGGGCGACTTTAATCGGTGAACAGCAGGCATTGCTAGTGCGCTGAAGGTTACTGAGTTCAAACGCAAAGTCCGCAAAGGGTAGCAAAGACCGCAAAGAATTAGGCGGTCAGCTGATTTTTCTGGAAGGCTTTTGCGTTCGATCTGTCTTCGCGTTAAGGACAAAAAGTTCGGAATCAGGGTGGGAAATACCGAGGAACGAAGATGAGAAAGGCGATGAGCACTCCAGCCCCTTGCCCACCTGCAAATCGCATGTTAACGTCGAAGGGTTTTACACGTCTCGCGGCTGCGGCAGGCAGCGGCGATGGACGCGTCTTGCATTTTTGCACACCGCATTTGACTCGCCAGCAGGATACTACGCGCCGTGCCGAAACGCACTGATATCAAGAAGATTCTCCTCATTGGCTCCGGGCCGATCATCATTGGCCAGGCCTGCGAGTTCGATTATTCGGGCACGCAAGCTTGCAAGGCCCTCCGCGAGGAAGGCTACGAGGTTGTGCTGATCAACAGCAACCCGGCCACGATCATGACCGATCCGGAAATGGCCGATCGGACGTACATCGAGCCACTGACGTGGGAGATTGTCGAGAAGGTGATCGAGAAGGAGCGGCCCGATGCGCTGCTGCCGACGCTCGGCGGGCAAACCGGTTTGAACCTGGCAATGGATTTGGCCAAGCATGGCGTGCTGGCCAAATACAACGTGGAAATGATTGGCGCGAACGCGGCGGTGATTGCGAAGGCGGAGGAGCGCGAGCAGTTCAAGGCCGCGATGGAGAAGATCGGCCTGGAGTGCTGCCGCGGCGAGACGATTACGAATGTCGAAGACGCTCGCCGAGTATTGGATCTCGTTGGCCTGCCGGCGGTTGTGCGGCCGAGTTTTACGATGGGCGGGAGCGGCTCTGCGATTGCCTACAACCGAGATGAATTTGAGACACTCGTCCGCCGGGGACTCGATCAATCGCCGGTCCGCGAGGTGTTGATCGAGGAGAGCATCATCGGCTGGAAAGAGTACGAGATGGAGGTGATGCGCGACATGGACGACAATGTCGTGATCATCTGCTCGATCGAGAATTTCGACCCAATGGGCGTGCATACGGGTGATTCGATCACTGTGGCGCCGGCCCAGACGCTGACGGACAAAGAATATCAGCGGATGCGTGATGCCAGCCTGGCCGTCATTCGCGAAATCGGGGTTGAAACGGGCGGCAGCAACATTCAATTCGCCATTCATCCGCATACGGGGCGGATGATTGTGATTGAGATGAATCCGCGCGTCAGTCGGAGCTCGGCGCTGGCCAGCAAGGCGACCGGTTTTCCGATCGCGAAGATCGCGGCCAAGCTGGCCGTCGGCTATCGGCTGCACGAGCTGGCCAACGACATCACGCGGAAAACGACAGCCTGTTTCGAGCCGACCATCGACTATGTCGTCACTAAAATTCCGCGGTTCGCCTTCGAGAAATTCCCCGAAGCCGACGCGACGCTGACAACGCAGATGAAAAGCGTCGGCGAGACGATGGCTATCGGTCGGACGTTCAAGGAGTCGTTTCAAAAGGCTCTGCGGGGCTTGGAAGTCGGCTCGTTCGGCTTCGGCTGCGACGGCAAGGACAAATGGGGCACGGACGAACAGCCGGGCGAAGACGAAATTCGGGCCAAGCTGGCCGTGCCCAATGCCGATCGCGTGCAATACCTGCGCTACGCGATCAAGGCTGGTTTTAGCGAAGAGCAAATCCACGACATTACGCACATCGATCCGTGGTTTGTCGATCAACTGTTTGGCATCGTGCGCATGGAAGACGAGCTACAGTCAGTCGGCGATCTGCACCAGGTCGATTCGCCGACACTCCGCAAGGCTAAGCAGTTTGGCTTCTCCGACCGGCAGCTGGCGACGCTCTGGCAGACGAGCGAGATGAACGTTCGTGAGGAGCGCAAACGCCGGGGCATTGTGCCGACCTATAAGTCAGTCGATACGTGTGCGGCCGAGTTCGAGGCCTATACGCCGTATTACTACAGCACCTATGAAGATGAGGACGAGACGCCGCCGAAGCAGCCGGGGAAAAAGCGGATCATGATCCTTGGCGGTGGGCCGAACCGCATCGGCCAGGGGATCGAGTTCGACTATTGCTGCTGCCACGCGAGTTTTGCCCTCCGCGAGCTGGGCATCGAATCCGTAATGGTCAACAGCAACCCGGAGACGGTCAGCACCGACTACGACACTTCCGATTTGCTGTTTTTCGAGCCGCTCACGACTGAAGACGTACTCAATATCTTCGATCGCATTCAGCCGGACGGCGTAATTGCCCAATTCGGCGGCCAGACACCGCTGAATCTGGCCCGCGCGCTATCGAACGCCGGTGTGCCGATCATTGGCACCAGCGTCGATACGATCGAGGCGGCCGAAGACCGCGAGAAGTTCGCCAATATTCTTTCGCGCCTCGGCCTCAAGCAGCCGGAAAACGCGATCGCCCGCACGATGAACCAGGCACGGGCGGAAGTGGCCAAAGTTGGCTTTCCCGCGCTGGTGCGGCCGAGCTTCGTTCTCGGTGGCCGGGCGATGGAAATCTGTTACGACATGGCTCAGTTCGAGCGTTACGTCGCGGCAGCGTTCGTTGTCGCTCAGGGGCAACCCGTTCTCATCGACCGCTTCCTCGAGGACGCCACGGAATGCGATGTCGATTGCATCAGTGACGGAGAAACTGTGGTCGTCGCCGGCATCATGGAGCACATTGAAGAAGCCGGTGTTCATTCGGGCGATTCGTGCTGTGCGATTCCGCCGTATAGTTTGCCGGGGCCCGTCATCCAGGAAATCCGCGAAGCCACGATCGCGATGGCGCGGCATCTGCGCGTCGTTGGACTCATGAACGTGCAATTCGCGATCAAGCGCGAGGATGGCAAGCCGGTCGTTTATGTTCTCGAAGTCAATCCCCGCGCCAGCCGCACCGTGCCGTTCGTCGCCAAGGCGACCGGTGTGCCGCTGGCCAAAATTGCGGCGAAGGTGATGACCGGCATGAAGCTGGCTGACCTCGGACTGACACGCGAGCCGATCCCGGCTCACGTGAGCATCAAGGAAAGCGTCTTCCCGTTCCGCAAATTCGCCGGCGTCGATATCGTCCTCGGCCCGGAGATGCGGAGCACGGGCGAGGTGATGGGTGTCAGCGAGCGGTTCAGCATCGCGTTCGCCAAAGGGCAGCTTGCCGCCGGCACCGTCCTGCCGACGGAGGGGAAGATTTTTCTCAGCGTCAGCCGTCGCGACAAAGACGCGGCTGTGGATATTGCCCGGCGCCTCGTTGCCCTCGGCCATGAGATCGTCGCCACCGAAGGCACCGGCCAACGGCTGGAAGATGCCGGCATCAACGTCATTCGGGTTCGCAAACTTTCCGAAGGCCGTCCGAACCTGCTCGATTTTCTCAACGACGGCCAAATTCGCCTCGTCGTCAACACTCCCAGCGGAAAAGGTGCCCGCACCGACGAAGGCCGCATCCGGGCCGCCGCCGTTCAGCTTGGCGTTCCGTGCATTACTACGCTGCAAGCGGCGGAAGCCGCCGTCAAAGCTATGGAAGCCCTCCGCGAAGAAGGCATGACCGTCGAAGCATTGCAGGATCGCTTTCCAAAGTCAGGCAACCGCGAGCGAAATGCGCAGGCCGTGGGGGTGTAGAATAGAATTCAGTGTTGTGGCAACTGGCCCAATGTCTGTGGGGATTTTGTGAATATTCGCCAGCCGACAGAAGCCGAGCGCAAGGATTGGCGACGGGATTTCGAGGCGGCCGCACGTCGCACTCTTGAGCAGAGAATGAAGTACGCGTTCATCAAGACCTACAAGCCGGTCATGGATGATGCCAAATTTCGCGCGTTCGATACGATGGAGGAATATCGCGAGTGGTGCGAAAAAAACCTTCCCCGCTGGCTAGGCTATCACCGTGTTTGAATATCGGCTAGCGCGCGAAGTTCATGAAGTCTTTGCCCGTCACGGCGTCCGCTATCTATTCATTGGGAAGTCCGGTGCCATTCTGTTGGGCTTTCCTGACACAACGCAGGACGCCGATCTGTTTCCTCAAAAATCGGAAGCCAATGGCGAGGCATTAGTGGCGGCGCTTCGGGAATTGAAGTTTGACCTGACCGATTCAGAATCTGCGGCCATCTTACGCGGCAAAGATTTCATTCAACTGAAAAATGGGCCTTTTGATTTGGACCTGATCTTCGCGCCGGACGGAATTGAAACGTTCGAGGAAGCCTGGAGTCGCCACGTCGAGGCACACGGGCTGCCCGTTTGCCATCTTGACGACATCATCGCCAGCAAAAAAGCAGCAGGGCGCGAGAAAGACTTGGAATCTCTGCCGCGATTGATCGATTTTCGTGACTTCTGGAACGAGCAGCAGCGTAGTTTGTAAGATGCCCCACGCCATCGAATGCCGGCAGCTTGTGAAGCGCTACGACGGCAAGCCGCCGGTGGAAGCCGTGCGCGGACTCGACCTGACCGTCAACGTAGGCGAATGCTTTGGACTTTTGGGCCCGAACGGTGCGGGAAAGACGACAACGCTGGAGATCATGGAGGGGCTGCTCGATCCGACCAGCGGCGAGGTCGAGGTGCTGGGGCTGAAATGGCGGACGCACACGCGGGCGATTCAGGAAAAGATCGGCATTTCGCTGCAAGAAACGCGTCTGGCCGACAAGCTCACCGTTCGCGAGACGGTCACGATGTTCCGCAGCTTTTATCGCACGGGAATCGAGCCCGATGAGGCGATTCGCCGTGTGTCGCTGGAAGAAAAAGCCGATTCGTGGATCGTCAAGCTCTCCGGCGGCCAAAAACAGCGGCTGGCGGTGGCCTGTGCTCTCGTCGGCGATCCGCGGCTGCTGTTTCTCGACGAGCCGACGACGGGCCTCGATCCGCAATCGCGGCGGCAACTGTGGGAGGTGATCGGGGCGTATAAGGCGACCGGACGGACCGTGATGCTCACGACGCACTACATGGATGAGGCCCAGCGGCTTTGCGATCGCGTGGCCATCGTCGATCACGGCAAAGTCATTGCATTGGGAACGCCGGCCGAGCTAATCCACCAGCTTGGCGGCGAAAACATCATCGATTTCCACCTCGTCGAAGGGATGACTGCCGCCGCGGAAGAAGAATTGTCGCGACTGGCGTCGGTGCGTTCGGCTCGTCGCGATGGCGAAGCCTATAGCCTGGCGGTCGATCAGCCGCATTTGGCTCTGCCCGCGCTGCTGGCCCACTTGCAATCGCGCGGCCTGACCATGGCCAACCTGACGACACGTCACGCAACGCTGGAGGACGTCTTCGTCTCGCTCACCGGCCGCCACTTGCGCGAGGACAACAATGGCAGCAAGTAGCTATTGGCCGCTGTGGCAACTCACGATCTCGCGGATGCGGGTTTTCTACCGCGAGCCGGCCGCCGTGTTTTGGGTCTATGGCTTTCCGCTTGTCATGGCTTTGTCGCTCGGCACGGCGTTTAGGGAAAACCCGAAAGAGGAGATTCGAGTCGATCTTGTCGGTTCTACTCGGGAGGACAATGCTCCCGCCGAGCCTTCCTTGGCAACGATCGAGAAATCACTCACCGCCACTTCCCACTTCAAAATCTTCAAGTCGCCAAAAGAAGATTGGCGCAAACGCCTCCAAGCCGGCAAAACCGATTTCGTGATCGAGGTCGCTGCCGACGGCTCCGTGCAATTCTGGGACGAACCGCATCGTCCGGAGAGTCGCTTGGCGCGGCACGCCGTCGAATCGGCCCTCTTGCGCGAACAAGCCAAATCTCCCGAACCCACCGTCAAGCACCTTGAGCAGGCCGGTTCTCGCTACATCGACTTCCTGCTCCCCGGCCTCATCGGACTCAATCTCATGGGGGGCGGCATGTGGGGCGTTGGTTTCGTCATTGTCGATATGCGCGTCCGGAAGCTGCTGAAACGTTTCCTCGCCACGCCGATGCGCAAGAGCGATTTCCTGCTCGCCGTGATGTGCAGCAGGCTATTCTTCACGCTCACCGACATCCTCATCTTGCTGATCTTCGGCTATCTCGTCTTCGGCGTCAGCTCGCGGGGCAACTAGTTGGTATTTGCGTTGTGTTTGTTTTTAGTGTGCTTGATGTTGTAGTTCTTTGTGGTGTTGGTATCTGT
>DASXLL010000024.1:0-1744 GCA_036496265.1 Pirellulaceae bacterium
GAAGGCATGCGCCCCAACGCCGGTGACAGCAAAGATTCGGCTAGGCTGTTCGCGGAACAACATTAACGCGATTGAGATTGCCCAGGTTGTCGAAGGGGCGGGCGCGGCGGCGCTCACGGTTCATGGGCGTACAGCGGCGGATATGTTTCGCGGATCGGCTGATTGGGATCGCATTGCGGAGATCAAGCCACACTTAAAACGGATTCCGCTCATCGGGAACGGCGATCTCAACTCGGCGCCGAAGGTCGTTGACGCGTTCCGCCGGTATGACGTCGATGGCGTGATGATCGCGCGGGCTTCGCTGGCCAAGCCGTGGTTGTTCCGGCAGGCAGCGGCCGCCCTGCGTGGCGAACGGGTGCCGGCCGAGCCGACGCTCGCGGAAGAGCGCCGGCTTCTTATGCATCACTTCGATTTGATTTGCCAGCGGTTTGGCGACGCGAAGGGCACGCTGCTAATGCGAAAGTTCGCGTGCTGCTATGCCCAGGGACGACCTGGGGCGAGAGAGTTTCGTAGTCGAGTGGTGAAGGTTTCAGTGCCGAGTGAGTTCCGAGCGGCTGTAGACGGCTGGTTTCCTAAGGACGGGGGAACCTCGGCTGCTGCTGAATCGGCGTTGGTGGCAGGTTGATATGAAGCAACCCGGGCGGTCTTTTGCGACTTGAACTCGCAGTCGCTACAAATGCGCCACGCGGCCTGTTGTGACATGCTATCAATAGACGTAAGTAATTGATATATAATAGTTTGTATGCGTAACTAATTTTCAAATAGCGGGTTGTCAAAAATCAGAAAACCCGTAGGATTGTGGTGAGAGGCAAAGGCAAGTTTTCGGGCGACTAGCGATGCTATCTGAAAGCTCAGACAAGGCAATGATCGATGTCCTGCGACGGAATGGCGCAGTTACTATTTCCGTGCTTGTCTCCGAAATGGGAGTGACGGCGACTGCCGTTCGTCAGCGGCTGCAACGGCTAATGGCGGAGGGATTGATCGAGCGGCAAGCAGAAAACAAAGGTCGCGGTCGGCCCAATCACCGGTATTCGCTTACTGAAAAAGGCGAGCGGTCGGCGCGTACGAATTTTGCCGATATGGCGGACGTATTGTGGGATGAGATCAAGTCGGTGGCGGATCCAGAGATTCATCGCGGATTGTTGAAGCGCATCGCCGGGCGACTGGCGGCGCGGTATCGGAATGAAGTGGGTGGCGAGACGTTGGGGGATCGGATGACGGCTCTGGCTGGTGTGATGGGCGAGCGCGAGATTCCGTTTGTGGTTGACCAAACGGGATCGCTGCCCGTGTTATCGGCGTTGGCCTGTCCCTATCCAGAATTGGCCATGCGTGACCGCAGTGTGTGCACGATGGAAAAGATGATGTTGTCGGAAATCCTGGGTGAGAATGTGCGGCTTTCGGAATGCCGGTTGGACGGCGGGACATATTGCACCTTCACACCGAGTGTGTCGTAGTGGAAAATCGTGGATTCGACGTTGCCCGCGGTTGCGGGCGAAATGGATCAAGGCAGATTGGCGGGCAGAGCCCCGACGGATGGAGGAATTGTGAGCGACGATAATTTCCAGCCTTGGATTGAAGGACGGTTCGAAGAGAACGTCATCACGACGACGGTTGAGCAGGCGATCAACTGGGCGCGGCAGTCGAGCGTTTGGCCGCTGACGTTTGGGTTGGCTTGCTGTGCGATCGAGATGATGGCGGCTGGGGCGAGCCGGTATGACATGGATCGATTTGGCGCCGGCGCGTT
>DASXLL010000025.1:0-3085 GCA_036496265.1 Pirellulaceae bacterium
GTGCTGCTCGTCCTCACCGTGCTCTACATCGTGATGGGAATCGTGTGGCTCTGGTGGCGGCAGCGCATCATCGCGGCCGGGGAGGGCGACGCGTATTTCGCCAAAATCCTGTCTTCGCTGCGCGGCTTCCTGCGTATCGCCCTGACGCTGCCGATTGTGGTCATCAGCGTCGGCGAGGCGCTCGAAGTTCACATGTTCGAGATTTCCCGCAGCGTGTACATCGGGACTGTCGTTGCGGCGTTCGGACAGGCCGTCGCCTTTGCAGTTCTCGCGCCGGCGGCGCGGTGGCGGCGGCTGATCGGCGCTGACGACCGAACGGCGCGCGGGCTTGCGCTCGATCTCAGCGCTGCCGCCATCTCACTGGGTTGGCTCTATATCCTGCTCGGCATCTGTCGCGCCGTTGCTGCGCCGTCGGCGCTGTCGACCGCAATAAACATGCTATTCGTCATTGTCGTCGCTGCCATTGTACTGCACGCCTTGCTATTGACCCGCCCCTCGGCCGGCGGTCAACGCGTTTGGATTTGGCGTCAAGACTGGGCGGTGCGTGCCGCCGGCTGGGTTTGCCTTGCGCTAATGGTGCTTGCGCTCCTCGCCGGATACGGCGGCTTAGCCGCGAGTTTCGCCGCGTTTCTGGTGTCGCTGGTCGCGGTCATCGGCGCCATCTACTTGCTATACGCGGTCGGAAAGGTTCTTTACCTCGACCGCTACGCCCCGAGCGGGCCGCGTGAGGCGGCTCTGGCCGGCAATTTCGGCCTGGGCGAGGGATGGCTCTGGTTAGGTGAGGGGCTCACGACCGGGGCCATTGTCGCGGGGATTGCGTTGGCGGCATTCGTTCTGATCGTCCGCCCTTGACGGCGGCCACGCAACGAGACGACCAGCGAGGTCAGCGGGATGCGATTGCTTCGCGTCACTCGAAAATCCGCGGCGCGATCTGGCTGACAAAAAAGGATGAGCCGGCCGCGCTGAAGTGCGTGAGGTCGACTTGCACTATATCTCTCGCCGTATCTCCCAAGCGGACGAGGCACCCGTTCTCATTGCAGAGCGCGTCGTAGGCGGAGATGTAAGCAACGCCGAGGCTGGATGTGATGTCGCGAAGCCGCCGATCGGCCGCGAGGGTCCTGGTGTCGAAACCGAACAGGCGGTCCGGTACCCCACGCCGCGGATCAGCCCGGTAGGCTTTGTACAGCATCATTTGCGGCGGTTGCGGCCAAGCCGGAACCGAGCCGATGACGACAATCCGCGATACGCCGATCCGCTGAAAACCACGCACAGTCTCGCTGATTCGTTCCAGATGCTTATATTGCGGCCAGGCCGCGCCAATCACGACGATGTCCGGTTTGAGCTCTGCAAATAACGCCTCGTTGCCGGCTGCCAGCTTGCGACATTTTTCTTCGTCGCTTGGCTTTATGTCTTCCAGCGGCGCGCAACCCCAGCCCCAACCCGCCAGCGACAGCCGGAAACTTCGCTCGTTCTGAAGCAGCCGCAGCCCGGCGAGCAGGTGGTGAGCATGCGAATCGCCGTAAACGAGCAGCGCTGGGCCCGCGGAGTTTTTGGATTCATCGGCAGGCGGATCATCCGCTCCCGCGGCGAGCGGCGTAAGGAGAGCTTGAACTTCCTTGGGATAGCGGATGGTCAGCCCTCCAATTTGCGCAATTGCAAACCCGACGACCGCGATCACGGCCAGCGAGGCGGTCAAAGCTGCGGTCGTCCGCCACGCGGTATATCCGGAGCGGCGTGCGCGAATGGGCCGCTCGATGAAGCGATACGTCAGCCATGATAATAGGAACGTCAGCCCAACGGCGATGATCGCCGTCGTGCGCAGGTACTCATTGCCATTCTCGTTGCGTATCGCCGTGCGGACGAGAACCAGAAGCGGCCAATGCCACAAATAGAGCGGATAGCTGATCAGACCGACGAACACCAATTTGGGATGTGCGAGTAGGGCGCGATTCAGCCATGCCTGCGAGCCCGCCCCGATGATGAAGAAGGTCCCCAAGACGGGCAGCAAGGCCCACCAGCCAGGGAAGGCATCCTCGCGGGCAAAACTGATGCCGGCGAGGATGAGCAGCATGCCGATTGCCGCAGAGACATCGCGCGACGGGAGTGCCGAGAACGCGGAAGGCATCGGCAAAGCGAACGAGCGGCCATGCAAATGGGGGCACGCCAACAGGGCGCCGGCGATGAATTCCCAGAACCTCGTCAAGGGAAGATAGAAGGTAAACGAGGGGTGGCTGCGAACCAGGGCGATGTTCAATGCAAATGAAGCGAGCCCGATCAGCGCCAAGGAAGAACTTATCGCTTTGTAGCGCCAGAGCAAAAGGAGAAGCGCGGGAAAGACGATGTAGAACTGTTCCTCGACGCCCAACGACCACAAGTGCAATAACGGTTTGGCAGCGGCGGGCAGGTCGAAATAGCCGACTTCGGCATAGTTGAGGATATTTGCCGCGAAACCAGCACCGGCCAGGGTGTGCCTCCCGAGCTCGGCGTATTCGGTCGGCGGCAAAATGAACCAACCGAGTCCCCATGTCGCCAACAGGACGACGATCAATGCGGGAAAGAGTCTGCGGATGCGTCTTGCGTAAAATTCGAGGAAGCTGAAAGAGCCGTCTTTCACGCCGGCGAGGATCAAGCTTGCGATCAGGAATCCGGAGATGACGAAGAAAATGTCGACGCCGACAAACCCGCCGGGGATGAACGACGGGTTGGCGTGAAATCCGATGACGGCCAGGACTGCAATGGCGCGGAGACCGTCGACGTCGGCGCGATAGGGAATCTCCCGCATCCCAGCCCGCTTCAACGTCACGGTCGTCGGACCTGCGACGCCCCCGAGTTCTTGTCCCAGTGCTGCGAAACGGAACATCCGAGAGCGCCACATTGTCCTGGCCGGCCGCCATGGCCTTCGGGCAGCCCTGCTGAATGGCCAAATCGCTTGGTAAGGAGGCAACCTTAAGGCGCTAGCGCCTGATTATGGGTGTGTGCCCCCTCTGCCTTGTTTGGCCCAGCCCCCATCCCTCACCCCGAGGGCTGAAGGTGGCTGTCCCCCGATAGATGATGAAACGGGGTCACGACGTTGAGTCGGCCCCAG
>DASXLL010000026.1:0-57144 GCA_036496265.1 Pirellulaceae bacterium
TCTGGAAGACAAGCTTCCGTCTCATGAGATCAAGTACGGGAGGAGCGACGCCCATTCACACTCACGAGCTCTGACCGTTGAGGCCGTGGCTCATAAAACCGTTCGGGCTGTCGCGCCCCGTTTCTCGCTTCGAGGTCCCGCAAACACTCACTCCTCTTGGTCTGGATTGGGTGGATTCAAGTCAGGCCGCCTGGCGGCTGCGTGCCGGGGGCGACTGATAGGGTTGATTTTTACAGGCCATGTGCCACAAGCTGACCAGCAGCTTGCGTGCAATAGCCACGGCGGCTGCTTTTCTGCCCGCAGTGCGACTGATCTTGAGCCACTGGGCTTTGATTCGTTCGTCGCAGCGAATGGCGGTCCAGGCCGCTTGCTGCAAGACCCACCGCAGATCGCTGGGTCCCGTCTTGCTGATCGCTCCATGTCGTTCCTTGCCGCCGGAAGCAAACAGCCGCGGAGCCAGGCCGGAATAGCGGCCGATCGCGCGGGAGTCGGGAAAGCGCGTGAAGTTGCCGATCTCGGCGATCACGGTGGCGGCGACGACGGGACCGACGCCGGGCGCCGTTTGCAGCAACTCAGCCAAGGGCGCCAGTTGCGAGGCCTGCAGGTGCGTGATGATCTGGCGTTCACAAAGGCCGATCTCTTCTTCGAGAAGACTGAGCTGCCGCTGATGTTGCCAGAGCATGCGGACGTGCCGCTCGGGGAGCAGTTTTTGGTAAGCGGTCAGATAACCGTTGAGGCGGGCCGCGCTGAGCCGCGCCGGTCCGGGCCTGTTGTTGCTGTTCATGATGCTTTTGACGCCGTGCAGGGCGCGGGCGTGAGCGCGGGAGAGGCGGTTGCGCTGGCGGGTCCAGTCGCGGAGAATCTGCACCTCCAAGGGCGGGGCAAAGGCGCGCGGCAGACGTTCCACCGCGAGCAGTTCGGCGACGTTGGCGGCGTCTTCCCGGTCGGTCTTGAGGCGGCGGCCAGCCAGCGCGCGGGCCTGAGTGGAATCAGCCAGGACGAGTTTCTCGACCACCGGTTCCAGCAGCTCCCACAACCAGCGATAGAAACCCACCGACTCGATGGCCACGGTGTGCGGGCGGGGCAGTGCTTGAAAAAACTCGACGATCTGCTCCCGGTTCTTGCAGGGAATTTTCCGCCAGGAGATTTCGCCACTGCCGCGAATCAAGGTGCAAACCGTCATGGTGTCCTTATGCAAATCAATGCCCACGCAAGCGTGGAAACCAGCCGGCAAACTAACGTTTTGAGCGACCATCATCGTAAACTCCATGTAGGGGATTGGCATCAGCACCCAACTCGGCGGCAGCATAACACTCGCCGCCGACCCCTACATGGTTTCACGCTCGTCGAGCTGCTCGTCGTCATCGCCATCATCGGCGTGTTGGTCGCTTTGCTACTACCAGCCGTGCAAACGGCGCGCGAAGCCGCCCGCCGCATGCAGTGCATCAACAACCTCAAGCAAATCGGCCTTGCCTTCCACAATTACCACGACGTCCAGACGCGGTTTCCCTCCGGGTTCATCTTCCAGGCCCCCGGCATGGCCAACCGCGCCGACCGCGTGAACCGCGCGCCCGGTTTTTCGTGGCACTCGTTCATTCTGCCGCAGATCGAACAAGCCAACCTCTACAACCAGCTCAATTTCCAGCTCGGCATGTGGCAGCAGCCCAATCGGCAGATCATCGGCACGCCATTGAAGGTCGCTGTTTGTCCGTCTGCCAGCAATCCAGTCAAGGTTTTCCGCGTCGGCAGCGGCAGTGAGGCCAATTCGGACGTCGATCCAGGGCTGGCCGTCACGAATTACGTCGGCTGCGGCGGCGCGTTCACGCAGAGCCAGTACTACGACTCACCTGAGCCGCAACGGAACGGCATCGTCATCGAAGACAGCAACCTCCGCTTCTCGAACATTGAAGACGGCTCGTCCAACACGTTTCTCGCCGGCGAAACAGTTTACTTTGGCGTCGGCACCGACGATCCCAACACGGTCAACAACTTCTATTGGGACGCCACTTGGTATGGCCACTTCAAGAAAGACACCAACGGCCGGGCTGATTCACCAGAAAGCCTCATGCGCACCGGCCAGTACCGCATGAATCCCCCCAAGGTCGCCGCCGCCCTCGTTCAGCGCAATACATTCAGCAGCCGGCATCCCAACGGCGCGAACTTCGTCTTTGCCGATGGCTCGACGCGTTTTATCAGCACGACAATCGACCACACCGAATCGGTGTATAACGGACAAATCCTTCCGCCCAACGCGGGAACGTTCCAACGACTCTGCGCCCGCAACGACGGTCTCACCATCGGCGACTTTTAGTCATCGTTTAGGCCGCAGCCGAAGACGCGCACTCCAACCCCTTCGAGCCCCGATATGAAACGCTTACTCTTACTGCTCCTGGCATTGCTCTCTGTTCCCGCATCGGCCCAACAAAAGCCCAAGCCCAACATCCTCTTCCTCTTTGCCGACGATTTTTGCTACGAGGCACTCGGCTATCTGGGCCACGACATCGAGACGCCCAATCTTGATCGTCTGGCCAAGCGGGGCACGACCTTCACGCATGCTTACAACATGGGCTCGTTCAGCGGGGCGGTTTGCGTCGCCAGCCGCGGGCAGCTCATTTCTGGCCGCAGCGTTTGGCGGACCAATGCCATCTTTAAGACGATGGATAAGGAACGCGAAGCCGGTCGCCTCTGGCCGCAACTCCTGAAGACTGCCGGCTACGACACGTACATGACCGGCAAATGGCATATTCAAGCGAAGGCCGAACTCGCCTTCGATCAAGTTCGTCATGTCCGCGGCGGCATGCCGGACACAGTCGATGCCTCCTACAACCGCCCGCTGCCCGGCAAGCCCGATCCCTGGTCGCCGACTGACAAATCGATTGGCGGCTTCTGGGAAGGCGGTAAACATTGGAGCGAGGTCGGCGCGGACGATGCAATCGACTATCTGGATCAGGCGAAGGCTCGCAGCAATCCGTTCTTTTGCTACATCGCGTTCAACGCTCCGCACGACCCGCGCCAATCGCCGCAGGAATATCTCGACAAATATCCCCTCTCTCGCATCCAAGTCCCGGCCGACTACCGCCCCGAATATCCCTACAAAGACGATATCGGCTGCGGCCCCACGCAGCGCGACGAAAAGCTCGGCCCTTTCCCCCGCACCGAGCAAGCGGTGAAGGTCCATCGCCGCGAATACTATGCCATCATCAGCCACCTCGACACGCAAATCGGCCGCATTCTTGATCAGCTCGACAATAACGGCCAGGCCGATAACACCTGGATTTTCTTTTCCGCCGATCACGGACTTTCCCTGGGCCATCATGGCTTGTTCGGCAAGCAAAATCTTTATGATTGCAGCGTCCGCGTGCCCTTCATCGTCGCCGGCCCCGGTGTCAAGCGCGGCGAACGCATTGATGCTTCGATCTATTTACAGGATGTGATGGCGACTACGCTCGAGTTGGCGGGCGTCGCCAAGCCGACCCAAGTCGAGTTTCACAGCCTGCTGCCGCTGCTCCGCGGCGAGCAAACGGCAACCAACTATCCGGCCGTTTACGGCGGCTACCTGGAGTTGCAGCGCGCGGTGACCTACGACGGCTGGAAGCTCATTCTCTATCCCAAAGCCAAAGTGGTCCGCCTCTTTCACGTCGCTGCCGACCCCTTGGAAATGAAAGACGTCGCCAGCGACGCAACCCAATCCGCCCGCAAAAAAGACCTCTTCGCTCGCCTCCTTACTCTCCAGCGCCAATTCGACGACAAGCTCGACCTCACCAAAACCTTCGCCGACCTTTGACCCGTGGGGCGGGCCTCCGGCCGGCCGTTCCCTTATGACGTCTGCTCCCTCTCCCCCACGCTCCCCTCTCGCCGCCCCTCCGCGCCTCGGCTCCATCGACGCTTACCGCGGCTTCGTCATGTTCCTCATGATGGCCGAGATTCTCCGTCTAGCTGCCGTCGCCGCCAAAGTTCCAGACAGCTTCTTCTGGAATTTCCTCGCCTATCACCAAACCCACGTCACTTGGGCCGGCTGCTCGCTGCACGATCTGATTCAGCCGTCGTTTTCATTCCTGGTCGGCGTCGCACTGCCGTTTTCGATTGCCAGCCGTGTGGCCAAAGGCCAGTCGTTCGGCCGAATGGTCGCTCACGCCGTCTTTCGGGCAGCGCTGCTCGTTTGGCTCGGCGTCTTTCTGCGCTCGATGAGCGCGAAGCAAACCAACTGGACGTTCGAAGACACGCTGTCGCAGATCGGTTTCGGCTACGTGCCGCTGTTTTTGCTCGGCTTCACGCGCCAGCGCTGGCAATGGGCCGCGCTCGTCGCCATTCTCGTCGGCTATTGGGCTGCGTTCGCACTGTATCCGCTGCCGTCGAGCGATTTCGATTATCAAGCCGTTAACGTGCCGTCCGATTTCCCCCATTACACCGGCTTCATGGCCCACTGGAATAAAAACAGCAACCCCGCGTGGGCCTTCGACACCTGGTTCCTCAATCTTTTCCCCCGCGCCAAGCCCTTCACCTGTAATGCCGGCGGCTACGCCACGCTCAGCTTCATTCCCACTCTCGGCACGATGATCCTCGGCCTTATCGCCGGCGGATGGCTCCGCGTGGGGCAGGCTTCCAGCCGGCCCTACCAACCCGAAGCGCAAGCGAGGGATATTTCTGGTGCCACGGTCATCTTGCCGGTAGTTGCCTCTGAATCCGCGCCCTGTCCTCGCCACAGCCTCGCTCAGTTCGCAACAAGCGGCATCGTGCTGATTCTCCTCGGACTAATCGCTCACTATTCCGGCCTCTGCCCATCCGTCAAACGGATCTGGACTCCCGCTTGGACTCTCTTTTCCGGCGGCTGGTGCTTCCTGCTGCTCGCCGGCTTCTACGCCATTATCGACGTCGCCCAAATCTCCGCCTGGAGCTTTCCACTTCGCGTCATCGGTGCCAATTCCATCGCCGCTTACCTGATCGCCCACGGCCCGCACAAATTCATCAGCGACTCATTAAAGATCCATCTCGGCACGGAGTGGACCGACGGCTTCGGACCCGCTTACGCTCCGTTCGTGCTCGGCGCCGCCATTCTGATGATTGAATGGCTCATTCTTTACTGGCTGTACCGCCAAAAGATTTACATTCGCATCTAAACGGGCCTACCGCTGCTGCAGCCACAACCTGACCAGATGCCGCCGCTGCTCCAGGTCCGAATAGTCCTCGAACGCCGTCCGATTGTGCAAAATCCAGCGGTTGTTGATGAAATACATCTGCCCCGGCTCGAGCGAGAAATTCACCTGCAGCTCCGGCCGCTTAAGCACTTCGTCGAGCGTATCCAACGCCCGCCGCTGCGCAGCCGTTAGCGGCTGCCCGATCTTTTCGTGACCCGCTTCAATCCAGTACCGCAGATAACGCAAAATCAGTTCATTGCCGTCCCAAGCGACGATTGGCCGCAACACCGTTGGCGACTCACCTTCCTGGAATCCGCCGCGCCGATCGACATGCAACGGCTGTGACAGCGTCTCCAAAACATCCGGATGCTCGCGCCGCAGCAAGTTCACCGCGGCCAAACCGCTAACGTTCTGGCTAACGCCGCCCGACCTGGCTGTCTTCAAGCACAACAGGCCGACGTAATCGAGAATCGAATCACCGAACGAATTGTCCGTGTGAAAACTGCTCTCGTAGCTCGTTACTGAGAACCGCGCGCCGCTGGCCACGTCTTGCCCCGTATCGCGGACGTCATACAGCAGCGTTCCTTGCACGTTCTGAGCGAATGGCTCGCCGAGCAATTGGCCATACAGCCAGTACAACGCCACCGCCTCTCGCTGCGATAGGTCCTTAAGGGGCAGCCGATCGATAATGACAAAGCCGCGGCCTTCTTCCAAATCCCGGAGCGCCGATTCCGCGGCTTCCGACCACTGACCAAGCTGTTTGTCGGATAAGCGGATGTCCGTAATCGGCCGTTCCGCCGGAGCGGCAGCCACGACCGCCCGTAAATCCGCCAGCAAGCTCGGCGGCAGCGGATAATGCCATCGCTCAGTTCGGTCCACGGTTGCCGCCGTCCACGAGCGCGCGTCAGAAGTCGTTGTCGCCACCATAATTGAAACCTGCCCAGAGCTAGAGATGCCTGGAAGATACTGGGGATTTCTGCCGCGGGCAACGCACATTCGGCTTACCGCCGCAGAAATAGCCGCCTCAAAAGACCGGCGAAAAGTTATGCTGAAGCGTCAGTCCGCGGTACCCCAGTAGGAGAACGAGATGCTCGCGACGATGAGAACCTTGCTGATTTGCAACCTGCTGGCCGCCGCAGCGGTCGCCGATGATTGGCCGCAATGGCTTGGTCCCACTCGCGACGACGTCTGGAAAGAAACGGGGATCGTCGAGAGATTTCCCGAAGGCGGCCCGAAAATTCTCTGGCGCATCCCGCTCGCCGGCGGCTATAGCGGGCCGGCCGTCGCCGGCGGCAAGGTCTATGTGACGGATTTCGTGCGGACTAGCGGCGACGGAAAAAACGACCCGGCCTCGCGCGCCGACATCAGCGGCCGCGAGCGCGTGCTGTGCCTGCGAGCCAGCGATGGAAAACAACTCTGGAAGCACGAATACGATTGTCCTTACAAGATTTCGTATCCGTCCGGCCCGCGTACGACGCCTGCAATTGCCGGAGGCAAAGTCTATACGCTCGGCGCCGAGGGGGATTTGCTGTGCCTCGACGCCGAAACCGGTAAGCCGCTATGGACCAAGAACCTCAAAAAAGAATACAAGACCGAATCGCCACACTGGGGCTTCTGCGGGCACCCCCTCGTCGATGGCGACAAATTATATTGCCTGGTCGGTGGCAAAGATTCAGTGGCCGTTTGCTTTTATCGCAACACCGGCCGCGAACTGTGGCATGCTCTTTCCAGTACGCCCGATTCCGGCTACTGCCCGCCGAAAATCATCGACGCCGGCGGTAAAAAGCAATTGCTCATTTGGCATCCGCAGTCGCTCAATTCGCTCAATCCGGAAACGGGTGAAGTTTATTGGAGCGAGAAGCTCGACCCGCAATACGGTATGGCCTGCTCCACGCCCCAGCAGTCGGGCGACTATTTATATGTTAGCGCCATCGGCAAGTGCGCGGCCGTGCTGAAGCTAGATCGCAAAAAGCCGGCCGCCGAAATCGTCTGGACCGGCAGCCCGACGCTCGGCGTCTTCTGCTCCAACAGCACGCCGGCCATCGACGGCGACACGATCTACGGAAACGACTGCGAAGTTGGCGACCTCCGCGCGGTCAGCTTGCTAACGGGCAAACGCCTGTGGGACACATTCAAGCCGACGACCGGCGGCGACCGGCGCGAGTCGCACGGCACCGCGTTCATCACCAAGAATGGCGACCGATATTTCCTGTTCAGCGAAACGGGCGATCTTGTTATTGCCCGACTTACGCCCAAAGAATACGAAGAGACCAGCCGGGCGCATTTGCTGGACCCAACGAACGAAGCCTTTGGCCGCCCCGTGGTGTGGAATCATCCGGCTTATGCCAGCAAGTGCGTGTTCGTACGCAACGACAAAGAAATCGTGTGCGCGAGTTTGGCCAAGTAGTGCTACGTTAATATGTTGCCTCCCGAAGAATACATCGAGCAAACCCATTTATTCCGCACGCTCAGCGAGCGACTCGCGGAAAATGTGCCCATGCAGGAACTGCTGGCCCAGGTCAAGCAGGAGATTCTCTCTACGACCCGCCTGCCTCTGGCGATCGACTTCCTGCTCACGGAACTGCGGCACATCGGCATGATGAGCACGGCGATGGAGCGGCTGCCGCACTATTTCACGCCGTTTCAGACGTATGTAATGAAAGAAGCGGAGGCCGAACGGGGCCGGTTCGACCTGCGAATTGCCGTCGAGATTCTCCGCCACGAGGCCGATTATCGCGCCAAATCGCCCATCCCGCAGGCGATGTTCATGTATCACTTCGAATGCCTCTGCCGCAATCGCCTGAAGTACGATCCGGGCCTGGGCGCTGTCGCGGCTGATCCGATTTACGACGAAAACTGGCGGACGTGGATCAACGAGCTGCGGCTGCGGATCGGCATGGTCGATTTTGCCGACATGATCTATGTCCGCAGCCAATTCAACATCATCCATCTCACTCGCCCCGGCGAGCCGCCGCCTGAGCCAGAAAAGCCGATTCTGTTCAGCGAGAAGGAAGGCAAAATTGCCTGGGCCAATCGCCGCAAGGACCCGCTCTATCTGTTCGCCGCCTTGCAGCGGCATCTGGGCTATCCCGCCGTGCCGCGGCCCAAGCGGCCCGACGAATCGATCAATTTGGTGCCGCTCTTGAATATGCAAGTGCAGCGACTCGAAGCCCGCATCAAGCTGCTGGAAGAAGAAGCCCGCGGTGGCATTGATATCACGAAGTTTTATGGCAAATCGGGTCAGCCGCTGTCGAATGTTCAGCCGCCAGACGATCTGCCGATGAGCTGACAAGGTCAACCGTTCGCATGTTCCGCACGATTCGCCATTTGCTGGAAATGATTCGGTTCAGCCACACGCTGTTCGCGCTCCCGTTTGCGCTGTTGGCGGCAATCATGGCGTGGACGACGCCGATTGCCGACGATCAGCCGGCGCCGCAATTTCGCTGGTCGGCGCTGGCCGGCATTCTCGTTTGCATGGTTGGGGCGCGGAGCGCGGCGATGGCGTTCAATCGGTTGGCGGATCGGCGAATTGATGCCGAGAATCCGCGCACAAAAATACGCCATTTACCGGCCAAAATTCTCTCCCTGGGCAGCGTCGTCATTTTCACGCTCGCGTCGTCGCTGCTGTTTGTCGCGGGGACGCTGCTATTTCTGCCAAATCGTCTGCCGATTGTTTTATGCGTGCCCGTGCTACTGTTTTTGTTGGCATATAGCTATACGAAGCGGTTCACAGCGCTGGCGCATTTCTGGCTGGGAGCAGCGCTGATGCTCGCGCCAATTTGCGTCTGGATCGCCATTCGCGGCGAGTTGCTGCTATCGCATCCGGCGGACATGTTGCCGGCGGTTTGGCTCGGCGGCGCGGTGCTGACGTGGGTGGCGGGGTTTGACACGATTTACGCTTGTCAGGATGCCGAGTTTGATCGGACGGCGAAGCTCAGGAGCATTCCGGCCGCGATTGGGGTACCGGCGGCATTGCGGCTCGCAGCGGTGTGCCATGTCGGCACACTGATTTTGCTCGCGACGCTGCCGATCGTCTGCCCGCAAGTGCCGCTGGGTTGGTTTTACGGCGGCGGCGTGGCGATTGTCGCTGCGCTGCTCACGTATGAACACTTTGTTGTGCGACCAGACGATCTGAGCCGAGTGAATTTGGCGTTTTTTAATGTCAACGCGGTGATTAGCATTGGACTATTGATCGTCGGGGCGATTGATTTGCTGACGTGATATAACACATGCAGGGATGCAAAGATGGCGCGAATGTTTCTATTATTTGCCAGTACGGCAGGCCTGGCTTTCGCGGCGTGCAGTCACCACGAGGCAGCACCGGAGCCGAAAGAGGAAATAATAAATACTCAGCCGACTGCTCCTGCGGCGGCGCCAGCTGCGCCGACTGCGAGCGCGGCGACGACGCCGAGTCCGGCCACAGCGATATCGTCTCGGCTGCGCGATCTAGTCAGCGGCTATCTAGTAAGCGACGGCCGCGGCGGCTGGCGCAAGAACGAAAAAGCGGCGACGGAGTTGGAAAAACTCCCTGCGGACGAAACGGCGCAGCTCTGGCCGCTTATGAACGACCCGCTGCCCAATGTCCGCTGCGGGGCGGCCGTGTTCTTGCTCGCTCAGTTCGACGAGGCCAACAGCCAACAGGTCGAAGCTTTCACGGCACTCCTGAGCGATGCGGATGCGTTCGTTCGGGCCCGCGGACTAGATGCGGCCCGGCAATTTGTGGCAACGGACAAAATCTTGGCCTTGCCGAAAGTCGTGGCTCTCTTAGATGCAGCGCACGAAGAGCGCCCCGAGAACCGCGCAGCGGCAGTGCGAATGTGCGGCGCGATGAAAAAAGACGCGCGCGAAGTGCTGCCGACGATCGAGAAGGCGGCAATTGCCGACCCAGACGCCAAGGTCCGCGCGGCAGCCGCAACGGCGGCCGCTCAAATTGCCGAGCCGCAAGACGTGGTTGGAGTACTGAAAAACGTGCTGACAGATAAGGATCCCTCGGTTCGCCTGGTCGCGGCCGCGCGGTTGCGGCAACTCGGGCGCGACGCCGCCTCGGCGGCGAAAGAGCTCTCCGCGGCGCTGGCCGATTCGGACAAAGATGTGGCGGAAGCCGCGGCGGAGGCGCTGATTCGCATGGGATCGCCGGCAGTTGAACCGCTGGCTGAGCAGCTCTCCAGTAGTAGCCTGACGGCTCGCAAGCTGGCTCTCGCTTGTCTGGCAAAACTTGGGCCGGCAGCGAAGTCCGCCGCTCCTCGAATCACGAAATGCAAGCAAGACGCCGACTCTGAGGTCCGCCAACTAGCCGAAGTCGCGCTCAAGAGCACGGGCTCGCCTTAGCCGAACCCAAAAGCTCGATGATGAAGCTGCGCGGCGTATCCAATGTCGCCGGGAGGCGCGCCTCCACGCGTGCGCCAAATGACTCGGCTTGCGTGATGCGAATTTCGGCGTCGTCGCAATCCAGTGCGTGAGCCGAAAGCTCCGGCCGGTCGCATAGAGGTGGGCAAAAGGCAATGTGAACGATGGCCAGGCGGTCGTTCGCCTCCACATCGACCTTCACGAGGCCGTGGATCGATTCGCGGCCGTCTTCAACCACGCGAGTCACCTGCTGAATGAGTCCCGGCGGGATTTCCGGCTCGGTAATCTCATCGGCGGGCACGCAGCCAACCGGCAATTGATCCGGCGACGGATGTTGCGCGGAAAGGTTGGTCAATCGCGAGCGGAACAGTGGCAATCGTTGGCTGACTTCGCCGCCGAGGATGATGAGCCAAGCGATGACCAAGCCGAGCGGCGATGTCCCGGGCAAGGAGAGGGCGGCAAGGATCAAGAGAGGGGCCGCAGTGGTTAGAAAATCAAGCGGCGAGAGGCGAAACCGGGTCGGCATCGAAGGAAATGATTTACCAAAATTTACGACACGTGCGAAGTACTGAGTACTCAGTACTAAGTACTCAGTACTGAGCAGCGAATCGCGCCAATCCGGATTTCGGAATAGCTGCCGAATGCCGAAGGTCGCGAGTTCGAGCAATGCGGCGGCCAACACGATTGCGGCCGCGCTGAGCGCTTGATGGAAACGGCCACTGAGGCGACGAAGCAAGAAGACAGCGGCGAGCGCGAGCAGGATCGCCAGCGCTGTGTGAGCGATCGCGGCAACGAGCCGATGCCAGGTCGAATCATCGCCAGCACCGAGTCGTTGATCGAGTGCTCCTGTCATGGAGCTCATGGTTTTTCAGACAGGCCGGATGCCTATCCTTCACTTAACGGGCCAGCGCCGGCTCAAGCCCTGCCGCTTCCGCCAAGGCAGGCGCTTTGTCCGTGTTTTCCCAGCGGAATTCCGGCTCGTTCCGGCCAAAGTGGCCGCCGGCTGCCGTCTTGCGGTAAATGGGCCGCCGCAGGTCGAGATATTGGATGATGCCGCGGGGCGTCAACGGGAAGAACTCGCGGACCACTTCGCAAAGGCGGGAATCTTCGACGCGACCAGTGCCTTGCGTATCGACGTGAACGCTGACCGGTTCGGCAACGCCGATGGCGTAAGCCAGTTGCACTTCGCAGCGTTCGGCCAGGCCGGCGGCCACGATGTTCTTCGCGACGTGACGGGCCATATAAGCCGCGCTGCGATCGACCTTCGTCGGGTCTTTGCCGCTAAACGCGCCGCCGCCGTGGCGACCCCAGCCGCCATAGGAATCGACAATGATCTTACGTCCGGTCAGGCCGCAATCGCCGTGCGGACCACCGACAACGAAATTGCCGGTCGGATTGATAAAGTATTTGATATCGCCGCTTACCAGGTCCTTCGGCAGTTCGGGAATGACGACTTTGTTGATGACGTAGTCGCGAATCTGCTCCTGCGTTACCTTCGGCGAGTGCTGCGTGCTGACGACGACCGTGTCGATCCGCATGGCCCGATCGCCGTCATATTCGACCGTGACCTGGCTCTTGCTATCGGGCCGCAGCCAATCGACATCGCCCTGCTGGCGGGCGCGGGTCAGCCGATTGAGAATGCGATGCGACAGAGCGATCGGGAGCGGCATCAGCTCCGGCGTTTCATCGCAGGCATAGCCGAACATCAGTCCCTGATCGCCCGCGCCGTCGCGATCGACGCCCATCGCGATGTCCGGGCTTTGGCTGTGCAGCTTCACGTCGACTTTGCACGTCTTGGCGTTGAAACCGATATCGTCGTGCGTGTAGCCGACGGCGGCGATCACATCGCGAGCCACCTTCTCGAAATCGACCTTGGCGGTGGTCGTGATCTCGCCAGCCAGGATGCAATAGTCGGTCGTGACGAGCGTCTCGCAGGCGACGCGGCTCTTGGGGTCCTGAGCCAACAGAGCGTCCAAAATGCCGTCCGAAATCTGGTCGGCCAGCTTATCGGGGTGGCCCATGCTGACAGATTCGCTAGTAAAGAGAAACTTGCCGCTTGTCACTGTTCACTCCTGGCTGTTGCTACTGACCCGAAAAATCGCGAAACTGCGTGCCGGCGGCCCCGCCGGTTGAACCGGCAATTATATGTTGTCGAGGGCAGTGCTCACAACGGCTGCCGACGCGACATTTGGCAAGAAACGAACGAAATATGCAGCGAAACTGGCAGATTCTGCGGGCGCTCCGTAGGGTGGGCTGTGCCCACCACTTGCACTGCATAGCGTCCCTGTTGTTCGCTGCCATGTTTGCATCCGCATCTATTGCGGACGAACCGGCCGCAAAACGAGCGGTAGCGGCGGTTGATGAGCCGAAAACGATTGCCGACGCGGAAGTAAAGCCACAGCCGGGGATTGTGGCCAGCGAATTCATTTACGAAGCCGCCCCGTTTCCCCAGTGCCATGCTTCGACGATCGCTGAGACGCCCAGCGGCCTGGCCGCCGCCTGGTTTGGCGGCACGCGAGAAAAGCATCCGGACGTCGGGATTTGGTTCTCGCGCCACGAGGGCAAGACGTGGTCGCAGCCGGTGGAACTAGCCAATGGCGTTCAGGATGCGACGACCCGGCATCCGTGCTGGAACCCAGTGCTGTTTCAGATGCCCGGCGGACCGCTGCTGTTGTTCTATAAGGTCGGCCCCAGTCCCAGCACATGGTGGGGCATGCTTATTCGCTCGACCGACGGCGGCAAGACTTGGTCATCGCCAGAAAAGCTGCCCGACGATATCGCCGGTCCAATCAAGAACAAGCCGGTTTTGCTTTCCGATGGCCGGCTATTGTGCGGCAGCTCGACCGAAGATCACGGCTGGCGTGTGCATATGGAGTGGACGAAGGACGCCGGCAAAACCTGGGACCGCACCGCTGTGCTCTGCGACGGTGTTTCGCAAGGCGCCATTCAACCGACGATCTTGAAGCATGGCGACAAGCTGCAAATTCTCTGTCGCAATCGCATCTCCGGCCCGCTATGGCAAAGCTGGTCGGACGACAGTGGCCGCACATGGACCAAGTTCGACCTGATCGATCTGCCGCATCCGGGCTCCGGCATTGATGGCGTTACGCTTTCGGATGGCCGTCAACTCCTCGTTTACAATCACACCACTCGCGGCCGCTCACCGCTCAACGTTGCCGTTTCAAAGGACGGCCAAAAATGGGATGCCGCGTTGGTCCTCGAAGACACGCCCGGCGAATTCTCCTATCCCGCTGTCATTCAAACGGCCGATGGCCGCGTCCACATCACGTACACCTGGAAACGGCAACGTGTGAAACACGTAACGATTGATCCAATGAAGCTCGTGCCGCGGCCAATCGTCGATTCGAAATGGCCCGAGTAGCGGACCATGTCCAGCCGTTTTCTCACTCCCCGTTCCGCATCCCGCGCTCCGCACTCACCCCTCCCCCACCCTTGAAGAACTTTCGTCCGAGTGCCTGGTTATAGCTGGTCCAGGCGCTGTCGCCGCCGGCGTCTTCTTTCATAATCTGGGCGACGCTATAGAGCTTGGCATCGAGATTATCGAGCAAGTGCAGCGCGATGGCTTCGAGCGTCATCGGCAGTTTCGGGCTGCCGTATGCGTATTCGCCATGATGGCTGACGACCATGTGCTTCAGCCGCAACAGCAACTCATCGGGAAACTTATCCCCAGCCAGCCGCTCTGATTCGGCGACTTTGTCTTCGATTGTGCTTAGAATCATCACGACATGCCCGATGAGCTGCCCGGCGTCGCTATAGCCGAACTCGCGTTCATAGACGAGCTCGTCGATCTTGCCGGCGTCGTGCAAAAACGCGCCCATGAGCAGTATGTCGGCATCCAACTCCGGATACAGCGGCGCGACGACGCGGCAGGCCTCCATCAAGCTGATGACATGGGCCAACAAACCCCCGCGGTAGGCGTGATGATTCTTAATTCCAGCCGGGGCCGCCGTGAATTTGCCCATGAACTCATCGTCGGCGAGAAAGCACTCGGCCAGGTTCCGCAGGTGCACGTTCGCCATGCCCCGCAAGAGCTCGCTTAGTCGCTTGGCGAGCCGGTCGATTTCCTCGCTGCTAACGGTCACGAAATCCTGATCGTCGATTTGCCGCGGGTCCGTTGGCTCGATCCGCGTCACGATCATCTGTAACTGACCGTTATAGACCTGCGTCGTGCCGGCTACCCGCAGATAATTGCCCGTTTCGACGGAGTTAAACACGCTGTCGTTGGCGTTCCACAGCATCCCCGTCAGCGAGCCTGTTTTGTCCATCAGCCGGAGCTGCAAATACAGATTTCCGTTGCGATTGGCGCGGAGCTGTTTGTCGGCGACGAGGAACACCTGATCGATGTTCTCGCGCTCGCCGAGCTGATTGACGTAACGACGAACAGCGGACATTGGCGACCGATGGTCAGGAGATAGGTGCAGGAGTCAGGAAACACGCAATTGGCAGGCAACCGAACGACCAAGTATCGGCCCAACCTCGGACGGCGACAACCCAGCTAACCAACCTCAGCCGACTGACCGAATACTGAAAACTTGCTGGCGCGCCTCGGAAGCACTAGGATTCAAGTCACGGAGCAAACTGCGGGGCGAGTTGCGGCGGGGGTGTTTTTTGATGATCTGCCGGATGAACTGGCTGCATGCCGCCGGCTACTGCTTTTTGATCGTCGTAGCCACTGCAAGAGCCACTGAACGAGAAGCGAGCATCGCCAAGCTGCTCGACGTTGGCTGGTCGATCACTCCGCAATCAAGGGCAGCCGCTGATGAGCAATGGCCCGAAGTGCGGCGGCTGGCCGGCAGCGATTTGCGAGCGATCAAAGCGTCGTGGCTGGTTCTGATGCAGCAGCGGCGGTTCGACGAGGCCCTGAGGCGAATCGACGAGTATCTCGCCAAATCGCCCGACGATTTTTCTGCCCTGCGGGCTAAAGCCTGGGTTCAGACGGTGCTGAAAAACTACTCCGTTGCGTTTGTGACGGCCGACCGCCTCTCCGTGCTACTCTCCAAACACCGGCCTACGACAGACGAAGGAGCCGAGGAGCACAATGAGCTTGTCGCGTTCCTCGGCCGGCTCATCGGTTTCTTCGGAGGCCCCGTCGCGGATCAGCTCAATCAAGAACAGCGGAAGGCTCTCGAAAAGAAATGGCTGCAGCGGCTGGATGATTCGACGAAGAGCATTTTTGAGGACGCGCGAAACGGCGTGCTCGCCAAATATATCGACATGCTCGACGAATCGGCCAGCTCCAAGGAAAAAGCAGTCGCCACTGCCAAGGCCGACAAGGAAAAGTCCCGCGTCGAGTTGCAAGCCGAAGGCGAGAGGCTCGAAGCGCAGGTCAAAGTGCTGGAAGAAAAACGCGACAAGCTCAATAGCGACTTCAAGGCCGAAGTGGACGAGATCAACCGTCAGGATCAGCCGCTGGCTCTGCAGCAAACGCAGCTCGCGAGTCGCGCTAATTTGCTGAATGTGGATTTGCTGGCCTACTCCTCGCAGATCACGACGCTGCAGCAGCTGGCGGCGAAAGAGCAGAACCAATCCCGGCAGCAGCAGTATTTCGCGGAGATCAATTCGCTCTCGCTGCTGGTCGGACGCATCGACGCCGACTTGCTAGGCATCAATCGGCTGCTGCGCAACGTGCAGGCCCAACGGTCAGGGCTGCAATCGCGCCGCTCGCAGGCTCAATCGGCCACCGCTGCCCAAGTCAACGGCCTCGACCGCGAGCTGGCCGACTTGAACAAGCGCGAGCGGCGCAACGAAGGCCTGGAAAAGAAAGCCAGCCGGCCGATCGCCGTCAGCACGGGTAAAGCCCGCTCGCTTTCGGCCCAAGCCACTGCCCTTTCCACCTACGATGCGTTCCCACTCGAAGCGGCGAAAGCCAAATTGCTCGAATCGCTGCGATAGCGCCAGAATCGCTTCGCTCAAGGGACAGGCGGCGCGAGGCGCGAGGGGGTCGGGAGTCGATTGCGGCAATGATTCTCCATTTGGGCCACAGTGACCGCAATCGACTCCCGACCCCTTCCTTTGTCCGCTGCGATAGACAGCTAGTCGGGACCTCCGAGCCGGCGTCGCCTCGCGGTAAACTTGACAGTCTCACCCCACTGGTAGTAGAACGCGACCGGAGCGAGGGTTGTTGCCTGATGGTATGAGATGAGGCGGAGATGCCGCGCATTCGATGCAGTGCCCACTTTGCCAACTGACGATGCAGGACACGCCGCAAACGGCCGGGCAAGCCGTTGCCTGTCCGCGGTGCGGCGGCCAATTCGTCGCGGGCGGCGGAAGTGGTGAGCACTTCGATCCGTATTACACCTGGCTCGGCATTCCGCCGAGCGAGCAGCCAGCCAATCACTATCGCCTGCTGGGCATCCAGCTGTTTGAGTCAAATGTCAACGTTATTGAAAACGCCGCCGACCGGCAGATGAAGCATCTGCAGTCGTTCAAAATCGGCGCGAAGGCCGCACTCTCGCAGCGGCTGCTGACGGAAGTCTCCGCCGCGCGCGTGCAGTTGCTCGATCCGGCCCGCAAGGCGATTTACGACGCCGGTCTGCGCAGCCGAACCGCCCCCGTGCCTGCCCTGCCTCAACTTCCGCAGTTGCCCGAAGCGGGCACACCGTTTACTGCGTTGGCCGACTCGGCCGGCCCTCCGCCAGTCGTCAATCGCAGCGGCCACCGCCTCCCGCGACGGACCAATTCCGCCTCACCGCTATCCACCATTTTGATCGTCTTTGGCGGCTGCGCCGGCCTGGTAATGGGCGGTTTGATCATTTTCTATTTGACGGGCCAGGATTTTTTGGGTCTCAGCGGCAAGCTGAAGCAACAACCGCCGCCGCGTGCTGACGCCACGCCGGTTCCAATGCTCGTGCGGCCGAAAAAGACCGTTGAGGAGTCGCCAGTTAGCCCGGCTACATCTCCTGCGACTGAGTCGCCGCTCGTCAAACCGCCGGAGAGACCGCTTGAGAGGGCCAAGACAAAAACGATCGTAAAATCGCCGACGCCTCAGCCCGCAGAACCGGTTCAAGTCGTCGAGGAGCCAAAGCCGCCCGTCACAACTCCGCCGCCGTCCCTCGAACTTTTCTCCGAAGCGCCGCGCTTTTTGAAGCTGCCGCCCTTGGCGTCAAGCGCACCATTTCCTTGGTTTAGCTTGTCGCGCGACCCGGAGGAGCCGCTGACATTGATACTGCACGCCGACGCCGCGACGCTTCCGGCGGGAGTCAATTTGAGAATCCGTGAGAATTCGGGCGGCCGCAGTTGGACGATTGAGCAGCTAGGTGATTTATCGGCCAGCAATCAAAACACCGCCATCGGACAAATACGCCTGACTGGCCGCGAATTGACGTTCGCCTGGTCCGCTCTGTCCACTGAGGCTGAAATCCGCCGCCAGCTCGCGAATTGTCTGCTCGAAATCACTTGCGGCGATGAATTTCGCAATCTGCAACTGCGCGAGCCGCTGATCATGCCCGCGCTGGCGATCGATTTTGATCACGAAAAACAAACCGTCGAACTCAACATCAGCGACACTCCGTCCTCCGGGAAGCTGCTTGCCAGGTTTCAGCAGCTCGACGGCTTCACGCGGGGTCCGAAAATCCGCGGCGACAACGACACCATTCCCTTCACGCGGCCCATCGAAATTCAGTTTTCAGAGTTCAAAGGTCCGGAGATCGAATTTCGATTCGTGCGGCAGCCGAACAAGCTCATCATTCAAGTTAAGCCACAATTTGTTGAAGCGGCTAATCGCAAGTTCGATTTGACGGTGCCGAGCCTCGAAAAAATCACGCGGGCCCAGGAGCGAATCCGGGCGGAAGCTCACGACACGCTCGTCAAGGCGCAAGCCAATCTCGCCACCTCGCAAAGCACGCTGCAGAATCTGAACAACAATCGGCCCACCGATGTGCAGGGCCAGGCCTTGTGGAATTCACGAGTCTCCGCGGCGATGACCGCCGTCAATCATCTTTCTGGCGTCATCGCCAACGCCAACGAAAAGCTGGGTGAGTCTCAAGTCCGGCTCGCCGCCGTGCCCGAAATTCGCAACTTTCTAGAGGCCCACAAATCCGCCCGCATCAGATACAAAATTCTTGCCAAAGCTGGCGTGGGCGAGATCGTGCTCGTGGACGGAACGGGCCAATGACCTCGCCAAGCCGCTCTTTCGCCCTGATTCCCGCAGCGGGTTACAGCACCCGCATGGGCCAGCCGAAACTGCTGCTGCCTCTAGCAGGGAAGCCGCTGATTACCCACACGATCGACGCCTGGCTCAGCAGCAACGTCGATCGAGTCTTAGTCGTCATCCGACCGGGAGACGACGATTTGGGGGCTGCCGTGCGAGAGGCGGCCGGGTCACAGGTTTCGAGATCCAAAAATCGAGTTGAACTTGTTGTTCCAAATGCTCCGCCGCCCGATATGAAGGCGTCGCTCCAAGCGGCACTCGCGCATCTGCAACAACATGTTCAACCGACCCTCGCCGACGCGTTTTTGGTGGCGCCAGCCGACATGCCCGGCTTGTCATCCACGATCATCAACCGGCTCATCGAACAGCATCACCGGGGTAGCAAATACGAGATCCTCGCGCCGACAATTTCGCAACAGCGCGGCCATCCGGTTCTGTTTCCGTGGCGCTTCGCCGCGCAAGTGTTCCAGTTAGGCGAACATGAGGGCTTGAACGCGATTGTCGAGCGGGAGCTGGTTGAGTTGATTGCTTGCGATGACTTAGCAGCGGCGGATGAATCGCCATTTGCCGACATCGACACGCCTGAGCAATACAACCAAATCATCCGAAACAGCTTGCCGAACAATACGAATTGACTTTGCCGATGCCGATGCCGGTTGACTTCCCACTTTTCCGTCCTCACGCGATGATTCGCGGCGGCCATCTGCAAACCATCGCCGGGGCTTATCTGCCTCATCGCCTGCAATTCGACGCGAAAATCCATCACGTCCCTCTTCCCGACGGTGACGGCCTTGCGCTACACGAAGATGATGTCGGCGGTTCCCTCAGCCCCGAGCCCCGCACCCCGAGCCCCGCCGCCCTCCTCCTCCATGGCCTCGCTGGCTCCCACCAATCCGGCTACATGCTCCGCGTTTCGGCCAAGCTGCGGGCCAAGGGCATCCGCGTCTTCCGTCTCGATCTACGCGGCTGCGGCGCCGGCATTGGCCTCGCCCGCCATCCGCTGCACGCCGGCCGCAGCGAAGACGCCGCCGCGGCGCTCGATTTCGTCCATCGCCGCTGCCTCGATTCGCCCGTCCATCTCGTCGGCTTTTCGATGGGCGGCAACATCGTGCTGAAGCTGGCTGGCGAGTTTGGCCAAAACACGCCGCCCTATCTGGCCAGCGTCGTCGCCGCTTCACCGCCGATCGATCTGGCCCAATGTACCCGCGAAATCCAACGCGGCCTGAACCAAATCTATGACCGCACATTCGTCACGGCTCTGATCAAGCACATCGCCGCGCGAAATACGCTCGTCCCCAATGCCCATTCGCGTCCGCTGCTGCCCCGCCCGCGTCGTCTGATGGACTTCGACAGCCTTTTCACCGCACCGCTCAGCGGCTTTGCCGACGTGCACGACTACTACGCCCGCGCCTCCAGCGGCCCGCTGCTCCGCAACATCTCCATTCCCACTCTCATCATCGCCGCCGCCAGCGACCCCATCGTTCCCGTCGCTTGCTTCGAGCAAACCACCTACTCCCCGACGACACTGCTCCTCATCGCTCCCTGCGGCGGCCATCTCGGCTTTATCGCCGCCAAGAACCACGATCCCGACCTCCGCTGGCTCGACTGGCGGATCCTGGATTGGATTGAAACTCGACTTTAACTTCCACCGAGCAGCCAAGCAAAGACCGGAAATAGAAACCAAACAATAAGTGTTGCGAAATAGACGATGACAAAAGTCGCTACGGCAAACACACCTGATGTAATGACGACGACTTCACGAGTCGAATATCTCGCCAATGCGATGATGGCAAATAAGTGGGCGAACCAGACTGCAAAAAAAGCTAGTAAGCAGTCCACGCCCAAGTTCATGAACACTCCGAATGGCGCAAGCTCGACTTCACCAAACAAGAAGAACCCCAGGAGCATTATGGGCAGTGAAGTCGCGAGGCAGATGAGGCTCGGGCTCGCGATGCTCGCCAAATAGGGATCGGCTGTTAAATCGTTCGGTTTAACGATGTCGCGAATCATAGGGGGTGACTCGTAAGGATTTTCATGCATTTGCATGGTCGCCTTCTGGCTAAGTTTGTAGCGCCCTGCCAATTCAAACCGCATTCAAACACTTCGGTTAACCGTTAATTCGGCACAATCTGCTAGCACGGGACGCGACTTCGCTCTATGGCTCCCAGCGGCCGGCGACTAAACTCCGCCGCGCGAAAATTTCCCCTCTCGCCCAGAGAGTGCTGCCGTGTTCGTTTCCCGCTGGAGTATCCGCCGCAAGCTCCTCGTTTGCCTGGCCATCGTGCTGGCAATCGTGGGGGCCCTTGCGTACAGCGGCTTCTCTGGCGGCTATTCCTATCGCGAGCTCGCTTGGACGATTCGCGTTCGCGCGATGGACCTGAAGCTGGCCGGCGAGCTGACCGAGGATCTCAGCGACCTCCGCGTGAGCCTCAGTCAAACCAGGGAGCTGGAGCTTTTTGAGACGTCGGCCATGGATCAGTTGGCCATCCGCGACCGCTTCTTTTACGACAAGCTGCTCCGCGTCGAGCAAGACCTCGAAGCTTGCCGCCGCAACTTGGAGCAGAACGCACTCTCCGACGCCCGCTTCGGCGACCGCACGGAGGAGCGGCGGACCATCGACGAACTGGAAGCGGAAGTCGTTCGGCTGCGAAAGTCGAAAACCGACCAGGCCTGGGTTTTTGCTTCGGCTCAAATCGCGATGGCGGCCCACGCCGTCGAAGAAATGTATGCCAAAGCCAGCGGCCTGCAGAACAAGATGCACGACCGGATGCGCAACTTTGTCAGCGAGGCCCGCAGCGAGTATCGCACCTGGATCATCACCGAATGGACTGCCACGATCGTCGCCGCGATCTTTCTGCCGGTTGCGATCTTCCTGTTTTACGACTGGTTGTTTCAGCCGCTGGGAATTTTGCTCGCCGGCTCGCGGCGGATCGCCCGGCAAGACGACTTCGATCATCGCATTCATTTGAAGAACCACGATGAGATGGCGGAGCTCGGCGCGGCCTTGAACGACATGACGGCCCGCTTCCAGGAAATCCGCAGCGATCTCGACGCACAAGTCAAACAGCGCACGAAGGAAGTCGTTCGCGGCGAACAAATGGCGAGCGTCGGCTTTTTGGCCGCGGGCGTGGCGCATGAGATCAATAACCCACTGGCGTCGATCGCCTGGTGTGCAGAATCGCTCGATTCGCGCCTCAGCGAGGCGCTGCAGGAAAATGCCCAGTCGCCACAGCTTGCGGCTGGCGACCTCGAAATCCTGCAGAAATACCTCCGCCGCATCCAAGACGAGGCGTTTCGCTGCAAGGGAATTACCGAAAAACTGCTCGATTTCTCCCGCCTCGGTGACATGGAAAAACACGACACGGACCTCGGTGAGTTGGTAACGGGTGTGATTGAAATGGTCCGCCATCTCGGCAAATACAAACAGAAGAAAATTGAGTTCGACTGCCGCGAATATGTCACGGTGCCGGTCAATGCTCAGGAAATCAAGCAAGTCGTGCTCAACTTGATCACGAACGCTCTCGACAGTCTCGATGCCAATGGCACGGTCTGGATTTCGCTCGTGAAAAGCGGTCCGTGGGCCGAGTTGGTCGTTCGCGACAACGGCTGCGGCATGACCGACGAGGTACTCAAGCATCTGTTCGAGCCTTTTTTCACCCGCCGCCGCGACGGCTCCGGCACCGGCCTCGGCCTCTCGATCACCTATCGCATCGTCACCGATCATGGGGGCGCGATTGAACCCCAAAGCGCCGGCCGCGGCCGCGGCGCTACGATGCGCGTCCGGCTACCGCTGCAGCCGCTGCAAGTTAAAAGTTCCAAGTTCAAGGTTCAAAGTTCCGACGCCCTGCCTGTCCTGCGAGCCGCGTAATGGTTGTTCTAATCAACTGACAACTGACCACTGACAACTAACAACTGACCACTGACAACCAACAACTGTGTCCCATGAAAGACATCATCAAATTCGAGCGACCCGCCAAGCTCAAGGTCCTGTTCGCCGACGACGAGCCGGCGCTTCAGGAGCTGATGCACCTCGAACTGCCGCGGATGGGCCATGAGGTCACCGTCTGCCCCGACGGCAACACGGCTGTCGCCGCGCTTGAAAAGAACACCTATGACTGCATCATCGTCGATCTCGACATGCCCGGCATGAGCGGCATTCAGGTCATCGGCAAGTGCAAAGAGCTGTCGCCCGACACCGACGCCGTCGTCCTCACCGGCAAATCCACATTCGATTCGGCCGTGCAAGCCCTCCGCTTCGGCGCAGTCGATTATCTGACCAAGCCCTGCAAGCTCGTCGATCTCAAGGCCTTGCTCGCTCGCGTTGCCAAGCAGCGCGAATGGCTCAACAAAGTCCGGGCGCTCACGCACCAGCTCCAGCGCGTCGAAGGCAAAACCGAGCTCATCGGCAGCAGTCGCGGGATGGATCAAGTCAAACGGCTGATCGAAAAAGTCGCCCCGACGAATTCGACTGTGCTCATCCTGGGCGAAACAGGCACCGGCAAGGAGCTCGTTGCCCGCGCCGTTCATCAGCAAAGCCACCGTGCTGCGAAGCCGTTCGTTGCCGTCAACTGCGGCGCGCTGCCCGAGACGCTCATCGAAAGCGAGCTCTTTGGCCATCGTAAAGGCGCCTTCACCGGCGCCGACGATCACCGCGTCGGCCTGTTCGAAGTCGCGCATGGCGGCACGATTTTTCTTGACGAAATTGGTGAATTGCCCAAATCGATGCAAGCCAAGCTGCTGCGGGTGCTCGAAAGCGGTGAGATTCGCCGCGTTGGCGATAACAACGCCTTCGAGGTCGATGTTCGCGTCGTCTGTGCCACGCATCGCAATCTGCCCGAAATGGTCGAAGCCGGTGATTTTCGTGAAGACCTCATGTATCGCATCAACACATTCGAAATCCGCTTGCCCAGCCTTCGCGAGCGCACCGGCGACATTCAGTCGCTGGCCGACCACCTCTTCCGCCGCTTCCGTCCGAGCCTGAGAGCCAACGAGCAGCTCTTCACGCCCGAAGCAATCGAGGTCCTCGAAAAACACACCTGGCCCGGCAATGTGCGCGAGCTGGCTAACGTGATCGAGCACGCCACGATCCTCTGTGATCAGCCGCCGATCACGCCCGACCATCTCCCGCAGCGTTTCGCCAGTCGTCGCGGCCCGCTACCCAAGGTGCGGATCACCGGCCCGATCACGCTTCGCGACCTCGAGATGCAAGCCATCTACGACGCCCTCGATCGCCACGGCGGCAGCAAGCCCGAAGCCGCCGAAGAGCTCGGCATCAGTCTCAAGACGCTTTACAACAAGCTCAACCAAACCGCCCTCTCCGAGAAGGCGGCGTAATTCTATTGTCGCCAATATGCCCGATTCTCTTGTTGACGTGCCCAACGTCCCTGGTTCTTACGCGGACCGCTTTTGTTCCCGCGCGGGCAGAAAGCGAATTTCGACTCGCGAGTCGAGTGCGGCTGCAATGCGGCAAAGCATCGAAAGGGAGTGGCCTTCATAATCGGCATCCTCTAGTCGGCAAATGACCGAGGCGGTTGTACCAACGAGCCGTGCCAATTGTCGTTGGGATATTCCAACCTTGGTTCGCAGATCGTAGATGGTTTGTGCGACCTGCATGTTGGCTCTTTGCTTTGCCACGAGACGAGCCATGTCGGAATCGCGTGTTAGATAGCGATCCCTAATGATTTCGATTCCATTTGCCGTCTTGGATTTTCCTGGTTTCTTGGACTTGTTAACGTTAGCCATCGCTTTCCTCCGCACTAGACGTGTGCGCCTCGGGATCCGCCTCAAATTCTCGCTTTCTCTTAATCGCCAACTCAATTTCCTTCGAGGGGACGATTCTTTCTTTCAGCAATCCGTGTGACAAAACAGCCGCGACTTGCCCATGAAAGAAATATAGCATTCGATAGTTTTGCCTCCTCAGTGTTACGCGAAGCTCGTAAATGCCGTCCCGCAACAGATCAGCATCCGGCCGTCGTAGCTCATGGCCCAACTCCGCAAGCCGCTGCAGTCGGGCGATGCACTTGGCCCTAGCTTTGCGGCCGAGCCCATCAAGCCATTCGAGCAGTGGCACCGATCCGTCAGTTTCCCGGTACAGAACAATATTTGTCTTGGGCATTACCTGCGTTGTATGTTCGCATTCTTGCGAATCGCTGTCAAATCTCGACCCGCAACGACCGGAAAATGCGCTCGCCTGCGTTTCCACAGACGATGCCGATAGGGGATATTCAGAATGGTCACTACGATACGAACCACGGTTAGTTGGGCATATCCGAGCTAACGCCCGCCAAAACATTGTCCTTGAACAGAATCTCCGTTGATGCCTTCCCTTCCAGCGTCAAGGCTTTCGTGGTCAAACCGGCAAACACGTTGCTGGTGATGGCGATCTCGGCGGTTGATTCCAGCACGATGCCGGCGGCGGCGCTATCTACCTTCTGCCGCTTCTCGCCGTTGCCGATAAAGCTGTTCGAGAAATTGTTGCCGGTGACGGTGATGCGGCTACTTTCGGGGCCGATGCGGAGAGCATCTTTCTTGACGATGGTGAAGGTGTTGGCGCTGACGGTGCAGCCGTGAGCGTCGCGGAGGTCGATGCCGCCCTCGACTTCGTGGGCGATGACGTTGGACGAGAGCGTGATGCCATAGCAATCGCGGTCGAGAATGATCGCCGTGCCGTTGCACTCTTCGATCATGTTTCCGCTGACTACGCAGCCATACGTGTTTTCGATCACCACTCCATGCCGCAGATGATCGTCGAGATTGTTGCCAGTCATGCAGAGATTGAAGCCGTCGTGGCAATAAACGGCGTCGAGGTTTTCCTCGAAGTGATTGCCGACGACGACGATGTCGTGGCAGAGATCCAAATGTAAGCCGGAGGCCTTGTTGTATGTCATCAGGCAGTCGCAAATCCGTGGGTCTTCATAACAGTGATCGAGAAAAATGCCGTCGCCGCCATGGTAACTGACGGTGATGCCGTGCAGGAAGATTTCATCGACATGCCGGGCCACAATGCCATGGCCACTCTTCGGATTGCCGGTGACGCGCATGTTTTGCAGCTCGACGCGCCACAGCGTCGCCTTGGGGTCGGTTTTTCGTTTCGGCTGCTCGATGACAATCGCCGGCTCGCCGGTTTCGTTGACGTTTTTGATGTGCGTAGCGGTTCCGGAGCCTTGGAGGAGCACGTCTTCTTGAACGACTCGTAGCGGGGCGGTGATTTCAAACGTGCCAGGCGGCAAATGGACAACCCCGCCGGTCGGCGGCAGCGCGTCGATAGCGGCTTGCAGGCTCGGATAATTGATCGCGTCGATTGCGGCTCGCGCACCAGGCAATTTCACCTGCGGCAGTGTGGATTGGCTGCGGACGTGCCGCCAGCCGATGGCCAGACTGGCGGCGAGGATTGCGGTGACGAAGAGGGAACGAAAACGAGTCATGGTTTTTCTCCGAAGGGCTTGTTGGCGTGATCATAGCGGGAGAAAACGAGCCCTACGAGTAACGCCGGACACGAGTTCGCGCGGCGACAAGGCGAGGCTCACGGCGTGGGAGCGGAATTAATCATTCCTGTTCGTTCGGGTGGGGTTTCTCGGCATGCATATGCACGGGTTTTCGTTTTTGCGCCGGCATGCATATTTCGGAAGTAGTTGGAGTGAAACGTGTTACGATACATATGTACATGCATGGCTATGCGTCGCATGCATAAAGTCGGCGCGGGAGCGATTTCTTGTTTTTTACCGCAAGGATGTCCGGTTGGAATCTGCAGTCGATTCATGTGGTTATTTGCTAATGGTTGACTGACTAAAAAGTGGAAAGGCGAGTCCCGCTTTGCCGGATGTCTCTTTGCGCAATGGTACAAATGTTTAGATGCACGAAAATCGCGAATTATTGGGACAAAAGACGCGAGAATTTTCCGTGGGAGGTGGGGAGGCAGAAGCTGTCAGGCCATGGTATGCATGGCCCAGGCTCTGGGGCTGAAGCAGAGCCGGTTTCAGCGGAGTAATGGGGACCGGAGGGAACTTTGGCGTCATCACGTTATATTGTCGGCTTGGTGGAAGGATTGGCCGGTGCGCTACCGGCAGGCGAAGAGCCGCGTGATTTGTTTTAGAACGCACTTTTGGCAGGAATGGTTTATGACTGCAATTCGAGCATTTATCGTTGTGGCAATCGTGGCCTTGGCTTCCGCTGCGAGCGAGGCGGCGACGAAGCCGAATTTCATCGTCATCAACATCGATGACTTGGGTTATGCGGATATTGGCCCGTTTGGGTCGAACAACCGCACGCCGAATCTCGATCGAATGGCAAAGGAAGGCCGCAAGCTCACTTGCCACTATGCGGCCCCGGTCTGCTCGCCATCGCGCGCGGCGCTGATGACGGGCTGCTATCCCAAACGCGTGTTGCCGATCCCGGGCGTGTTGTTTCCGGCGGGTGCCGTGGGGCTCAATCCGAATGAAACAACGATCGCGGAGATTTTGCGCGATGCCGACTATGCCACAGCATGCATCGGCAAGTGGCACTTGGGCGATCAGCCGGAGTTTTTGCCGACGCGGCAGGGTTTTGACTATTACTACGGCATTCCGTACTCAAACGACATGGGGCCGGCGGCCGACGGATCGAAGAGCAGCCTCGGCCAGCCGTTGCCGACGCGGGACGCGGTTGTGGCGAAAACGGCGAAAGCCAAGCCGCAGGAGTCGGCTGAAACGGGAATTGTCGGTTCGGGGCAGCCGCCGCTGCCGCTGTTCGAAAACGAAAAGGTCATCGATCGTGTGCGCGGGCCGGAGCAGCAGGCGATTGTGAAACGATACACGGAGAAGGCGGTGCGGTTCATTCGCGACAAGCGCGAGCAGCCGTTCTTCTTGTACCTACCGCATTCGGCGGTTCATTTTCCGCATTACCCGTCGCAGGAATACGTGGGAAAATCGCCGAACGGCTTGGTCGGCGATTGGGCTGAGGAGATCGATTGGGGTGTGGGGCAGGTTTTGGATGTGGTTCGTGAGTTGAATCTTTCTGAAAGGACACTCGTGATTTTTACGTCTGACAACGGTGGGCCGATTCAGCAAGGTGCGAAGAATACACCGCTCCGCGCCGGAAAAGGCACAACGTTCGAAGGCGGCATGCGAGTCTGCACGATCGCCTGGTGGCCGGGAAAAATTCCGGCTGGCACTTCGACCGATGCCATGACGAGCATGATGGATATTCTGCCGACGCTGGCGAATCTGGCCGGCGGAAAAATTCCCGCGGATCGCAAAATTGATGGCGTCGATGTTTGGCCGGTACTCGCCGGCACGAGCGGCGCAATTCCCCCGCGCGACGAGTTCTATTTTTATCGCGGCTTGGCCCTCGAAGCGGTGCGGTCGGGGCCGTGGAAGCTGCATCTATCACTGGCCGATGGTCCTGCTGGCAAAAACAAAGGTGGTGCGGGAAAGCCGCAGCTGTTTCACATGATCGACGATCTGGGCGAAAGCAAAAATGTCGCCGCCGAACATCAGGACATCGTCGCCCGGCTGCAAGCGATGGCTGAGGCTACGAAGGGCGACCTGGCACTGAACGGAATAGGCCCGGGCTGCCGTCCGCTGGGTCGTGTGGCTGATCCGCAGCCGTTGATTGATAATGATGGTGTTGTTCGGGCTGGGTTTGTGGGCGCAAAGAGCCGGTTTCCGTAAGTTTGCTCGCGCAAGGTAGTCCGACGACGCCTTGGTCGGAACAACAAGATTGATTCGTTCGCCGCAGTTCGGACTAAGGCCCCCAATGCCTCTCCGCCCAGTGGATGAAATGCTCGATGTTAGGTGTGTCAGTGTGGCCGCCGTCGTGTTGACGCCAGGCGAGATGGCCGGAGAGGAGGCCGGAATTTACCGGGGGCATGCGCTCGGTTTGGTAGTCGTCGGTGGTTCCTAAATCCTTTGCGCCGAGGAGGCGGAAGACGGGGCAGGCGGCGACGGTGGCCATGAAGCTGCCTTGTTGGTCGAGCCAGCGAGCGTCGCCGCGCTCGGGGATGCCGTAGCTGATGAAGGTCAACCGGGGGGCGCACAGGGCGATGAGCTCGTGAGCATCGACGGGAAGATCGCCGACGGTGAGGCGGCCAAATTTGGATTCCTCGGTACCGTATTTCAGGAAATTGCCGGCCATCCAGTGATATTCGCCTGAGCCAGTGAGATTCTCGACCGCTTCGCCGAAATTGCGGCGGTGCAGTTTGGCCCCCCCTTCGCCGGAGGAGCCGACGAGGACCATCGCGAACCGCGGCTCGAAGGCCATCGCTACCAGGGCCGCTTTGCCATACCGCGAAACACCTTCGATGCCAACGCGGGTGGCGTCAACGGCGGCGTCGGTTTCGAGATAGTCGAGACCCCGCGACGCGCCCCAGGCCCAGGCGCGGAGCGAGCCCCAATCGTCCGGCTTGCGTGGCCGGCCGCGATTGACCAGCCCGATGATTCCGCGTGTCAGGCCGGCTCCGTTATCAGCTTGAATGCTGGCGGGTGAAATCGTGGCGTAGCCCCAGCCGGCTTCGATGAGCTTTTCGTTTTTCGATGGCCCGGGCGGACCGAAGCCTTTGGCTGTGGCGGGGGCTTTGGCGCTCGGTGCAGTGTTGTTGCTGGGCGCTTTGCCGTCAGCCGGGGCTTTGCCGCCCGCGCCGCGGGGACCGAAGCCAAAGCCGCCAAACATCATGAGAACGGGCACTTTGCCTTGGGCGTCCTTCGGTGTGCCGACCGTCATGGCGATGGTGACGTCGATGGGCGGGCAAATTGAGTTATCGACGCGGCCTTCGAGCTGCTTTTCGATTACCGGTTTGCCGGCAATGGTCGTTTCCCGCGTCTGCGTGACGACCCACGTCACCTTCGGCGCGTTCGGCGGAACCCGACCAACCACTTCGCGCTCAAAATCCTCGACGATTTCAGGCCGCCGCTGTTTCCACCACATCTCGGGTGTCGTGACGCGCTCGCCGTTTTTCAGCGTCAACGGATCGGGCACCTGAGGATACGGATTCGCCAGCGCCTCGTCGTAGTTCGCATGGTTGGCCGCTGATTCGTTGCCGCTGGGCCCCGGCCGCAATCGCGTGATGCCGAGTTGCTCCAGCATGTTGCGATGGTCTTCCTGGGTGGTGAAGGTCACCGGCGCGGGAGAAGCCACTGGTTGGGCGATGCTCATTTGAGCAACGGCCAATACAACTGCGATTAGCAGCACCGATGCGTTGAAATTGATGTTTCGCATGAGCTGTTCCGTGCGGTAAGAGCGGGCAACTTAGTCGTGAAGATAACCGAATCGATTGAGCGGCAACACGATTTTCCAAGTTGCTCTTTCTTTTTTACCAGCGGGTCAATTAGATTGGTCGCCTTTGATTTTTCGGCTGTGGGGCGAAGACAAGCGAGTCGCTGGAACGGCTCCTAGGGGGCCAGCGAATCTCGCTTGGCTAAATGGTCAAGAAACAAAAATGGCCGCGGGGAAGAGGAAGATTAATTCCTCGTCCCGCGGCCTGGATTTGCTAGCAATAGGTCTAACAATTGCCGGGAGTAGCGCGAAGCGCTAGTTCCCGCTGACGGAATCGGTGGCTGCGGCGGGTTTGACCTCGTTGGCTGGTTTCTGCTGTGCGTCAACATTGGCAGAAGCCGGCTTAACATTGGGGTCATTCTCCGCCGCAGTGTTTTTAGCGGCCAGGTTTTCAGCGGCCAACTTTTCAGCAGCCAGCTTTTCAGCGGCGGCGGCCTTTTCCTCCTCAAGGTATTGGGCGATCTGCTCTTCCGTCTCGCCGGCGCCGGGCGAGCCCGTGCCATAGATGCCGACGAAGTAGGTCGCGCCACCGGGGCCCACCGCGTAGCCGAAGCCGGCGTCGGCCGTGTTGCTCACGATCGAGGCGTAATGGGCACCACTGTTTTGCCACATGGAAAAAGCCGTGTCGGGACCGCCTCCGGTGGCGATGTTCTCCAGCACGCCCCCGCCAAAGCCGTACTTATTAGCCCGACTTTGGGGTGAGCCATTGGTGTAATGACTGAACTGGCCGGTGCGGGCCATGTAGTTGGCGTGGTCTTGGGCGGCGGCCGCGAGGGCCGGGTTCATCCGATGCGGCCGCAGACCATTCCGGCGGCGGATGTTGTTGTTGCGGGTGAGCATGCCGAACAACGTGGGGTGCCGGTGCAACGGGCGACCGGCGGAAGCTTCGGACTGCGTGCTGCCACCGGTCGAAGCCGCAGTCGGTGCGGTGTTGTCGGCCAGGGCCACGGATGCACACAGCACCGTCGCTATCCAGTAGGTAGCTTTCATCAATCCCTCCATGCAAACGAGTAAAACGGAAACATGAATTCCGGCCGCTAATGAGAGGTGGACCGGAAGCGAACCCCGGTAAGCTGGCCGGAGTTTGCGGGGCCAGAATGGCCGATTGAGCGAAGGATGCAAGCCCCCCAAATGCCCAAAGAGCCGCCTCAGCGGCCCAGAAGTGGGGTTTCATAACCTTAAAAATTTTTAATTTACAGAAGATAGGTAGTTTTAGTGGATTAGGTAAAAATGGCTGGCTGTTTCTACAAAGCTCATCCACGTAAGAAGTTGCGCGAACTACGAGTGGAGATAGCCAGGCGGCGATGGCTCTGGGGGGCAGCATTCGGCGCGCTTCAACGGCCACGCATCTGCGCTCCGTTGTGTTTCCCTTTTTGCGGCAGGAGCAAGGTGGAGAGGCTGCCGTTATGAGACCGACTTTGCCCCGAAGCGGGCATCGCCGGAACGAGCGCTGGTGAGATGCGCGGAGGGATTGGTATGGGCGATCGCGGCGGGCGGGCGCAGCTCGCCAAGGGGGAGGAATTGCTCGGCTTCGTCTTCGAAGGCAAAAACTTCACCGGTTTCGATCTCATAGACCCAGGCGTGGAGCTTGAGCTTGCCTTCGGCGAGGGCAACGGCGACGGCGGGGTGGGTTTGCAGGTTTTCAATCTGCATGAGGACGTTTTCTTCGATCGCGGCGGCGAGGAGGGCTTCGCCGGAGAGCTGGCTGTATTTGGCCTTCATGATGCGGCGGGTGGCTTCAGCGTTTTTGAGCCAGTCGGCGACGGCTGGCATTTCGGCGAGGGAGGCCGGGTTGAGCACGCCTTTCATGGCACCGCAGTGGGAGTGGCCGCAGACGACGATGTCGCGAACCTCCAGGGCCATGATGGCAAATTCGATCGTGGCAACCTCGCCGCCGCTGGTGGCGCCGTAAGCCGGGATGAGATTGCCGGCATTTCTTAGGACAAAGAGATCGCCGGGGCTGGTATGGGTAATGAGGTTGGGATCGATGCGGGAGTCGGAGCAGGTGACGAAGAGCGTTTGCGGCTCTTGGCCTTGGGCGAGCTCCTGGAAAAACTGGGCTCGCGGCCTAAAGACGTCGCGTTTGAAGCGGTGGATGCCGGCGACGAGTTGTTGGACCATAGGGATAGCGAGGGGACAGGAGACGGGAGTCGGGGCCAGAGGGGAGTTTATCGTATAGGCGGTGCAAAAAATGTGAAGTTAGGTCAGGGGGAGGTTTGTTTTGGCAATTTGAGGAGCCAGGTTTTGAGGTCGCGCGGCAGGGGCATTTGGAAGCGGAGAGGTTGGCCAGTGATGGGATGCACGAAGGCCAGCGAGGCGGCGTGGAGGGCTTGGCGGGGGGCGCCGCTCGTTTCCGGCAGCGACGGTTGGCCGATTTTGTGCGTATAAACTTTTTCGCCGCAGAGGCGGTGGCCGATTTCGGAGAGGTGGATGCGGATTTGGTGGGTGCGGCCGGTTTCGAGGCGGCATTCGAGGATGGTGTAGTCGCGGAGGTGTTCGAGGGGGCGGATTTGGGTGATGGCGCGGCGGGGTTGTAGGTCCCGACCGCCGGGCGTGGCCTTAATCAATTCAACATCGTTCGGCTCTTCAGGTCCCGCGGGGCCCGCGGGACCTACTGATCCGCGGAGGCCGTCGCCGCGATCGCGGACGAGAAAAGTATCGATCGTCTGCTCATTGACTTGGCCATAGACGACGGCGAGGTACGCTCGCTGAACGTCGTGCTTGGCGAACATGCGGATGAGCTGTTGTTCGGCCGCGGGCGTGCGGGCGAAGACCATGAGTCCGCTGGTGTCGCGGTCGAGGCGGTGGACGGGGCGGAGGCGAAGGCGTTTGTCTGGGGGTGGCTTTCGTTGGCGGCGATTCGAGGCGCTTGTCCCTCGCTGACGCTTCGGGTTGGTGTTGCGGTCGTCGGCGTCGATCGAGATTCCTAAATGCGCGGCGAGTTGCTGTTGAACGAGTTCGTCCAACGTCTGCTGAAGTTGCTTGCGGCGGACGGGGAGGTCGGTTTCTTCGCGATGACGAAGTGTGGTGACGCCGGCTGGTTTTTGAATGACGATCAAATGCTCGTCAACATAAACGAGCCGCACATCATCAGCGGTTGCCGGGGGTGAGGCGGAGTGATCGAGAATCTTGACGACATCGCCAGCTTTCACTTTCCGCTCGCCGTCGCGGCACAAGTTTCCGTTGACTTGGATACGGCGCGCTTCAATCAGTTTGCGGACCTGGCTCCACGAACGACCCGACAGTAATCGCTTCAGCGCCGCGGCGACCGTCTGGCTGTTGTGCTCGGCGGTGAGATGAAACAGGTGAGAAGACATTTAAGGACAGTGACCGCGGATTGCGCGGATGACGCGGATCAGCGACTAGCAAATCTGAACGTAATGACATGATGGCCACGAAAAACACGAAAAGACACAAAAACGAAACTGAAAACTGCGATTTGCTCTTTTTGTGCCTCTTCGTGTTTTTTGTGGCTATTTTTGTTCTTGGAGTTTTGATTTGGTGTCGGCGAGAGCAGGGATAGCAGAAATGAGAAGCGGGGCGGCGGTGGGATTGGTTTGGAGAATGGGGACGGTGGCTGCAATCGTCTTTTCGGCGAGAGGTAGATAATCGAACTTAAATTTTGCTTTTGCCAGGTAGAGCAGATTGTGGGCGGAGACGGAGTTGCCGGAGGGAAGAGCGCCGTCGGTGAGGTCTTTGGCGCGGGCGAGGAGCGATTCGTGATCGCTGGAGGTGAAGAAGAAGCCGCCACCCGAAGTGTCGTGGAAGAGTTCGATTTGTTTGGCGGTGAGGGCAGCGGCTTCGTTCAACCAGCGCTCGTTGTGACTCGCTTCATACAGGCGAATGAGCCCGCTGGTGAGGAAAGCGTAGTCGTTTAGGTAGGCGTTGAGGCGTGGTTCGCCGGAGGCGTAGGTGCGGTAGAGACGGCCGTCGGGTGTGCGCATTTTTGTGAGGAGAAAATCCGCGGCTTTTTCGGCGGCGTCGATATACCGACGTGTGCGGCAAATTGTGCCCACGTCGGCTAAGCCGCCAATCATCAGGCCGTTTTCCGCAGTGAGAATCTTGGTGTCGGTGAGCGGACGGGGACGTTTGTTGCGGATAGCGAGCAGCTTTTGGCGAAGTGGGGGAAGCTTGGCCACAAGCTTGTCCTCCCATAGCGTTAAATCATCTGCTATTTCAGCCAACGGCTTACCAACTTGCAAAACGTAGTAGTTTTCTTCAAAATTTGGTGCGCGATCGAGGCCATAAACGCGCGCGAAAAGTGAAAATTCCGCGACAGAAAGAACTTTTTCGACTTCCGCTTTGTCCCAGCGATAGTACTTGCCTTCTTCACCCTCAGAGTCGGCGTCCAGTGCGGCGTAGAAACCACCGGAGGTGTCGGTGAGATCACGAAGGACGAAATCACATAGCTCTGTGGCAACTTCACGAAGACGACCGTAATACAAGTCAGGGGGCCACGATCCGACGTCGGAGGCGCGCGCGTAAATGCTGGCTAGTTGGGCGTTGTCATAAAGCATCTTTTCAAAATGCGGAATGCGCCAGTAGCGATCGACACTGTAGCGATGAAATCCGCCGCCCAAGTGATCACGAATGCCGCCGAGGGCCATCTTTTCGAGCGTTGCCACCAACATGTCGTTCGCTTGCTTGTCACTCTTCCGGCTGTAGCGATCCAGCAAGAAAAACAGGTTGCTCGGCTCGGGGAATTTCGGTCGGCGGCCGTCGGGCGTGTAGCCGAAGCCGGCGTATTTGGGATCGAACTCGTCGGCGAGAGCGGCGAGTGTCGCGGCGGGCAGCGAATCGTCGAGCGGGACAGTAATAGCAGAGCGGCGCTTTTCGAGTTCGTCCTTGGTGTGCTTGGCAACGACCTGCGCATCGCCGCGAATGCGATCGGGCGATTTCGACCAGAAGTCTTGGACCTTCTGAGCGAGCTGAAAGAACCCGCTGACCCCTTCCCGGTCGCCGTCGCGGGCAGGAAAGTAGGTGCCGCCGACGAAGGGCTCGGCTTCAGGCGTGAGGAACATGGAAAGCGGCCAGCCGCCGCCGCGGCCGGTGCCGGCGAGTTGGTTATAAACCTGCAGGGCCGCCATATAGATCGCGTCGATGTCGGGCCGTTCTTCGCGATCGACCTTGATGCAGACGAAATGGTCGTTGAGATATTTGGCGATCTCGGCGTCTTCAAAACTCTCCCGCTCCATCACGTGGCACCAGTGGCAACTGGAATAGCCAATCGAGAGGAAGATCACCTTGCCTTCGCGTTTGGCCTTTTCGAGCGCTTCCGGCCCCCAAGCGAACCAATCGACGGGGTTGTGGGCGTGCTGGAGCAGATACGGGCTGGTTTCTTTCGCAAGACGATTCGTGTGCTTGGCAGGCTCGGCTGCGTGGAGGCTAGCGGCAACGAGCGCGGCCAGAATTGCGGCCAGGAGTGGTTTGGAAATCGTCATTTATCCCTCGCAGGCACGATTCTAGCATGGGCAGCCACTCGTACTGAGTACTCGGTACTGAGTACAAAATAGCGACAGACCTGTTTCATCCCGACTCTCTGACCGTCGCCACCACCATGCTCCTTCACTTCCTCGGCGCGAATCGCCAAGTCACCGGCAGCCGTTATTGTCTCGAAGTCGCTGGCAAGCGGGTGATGATTGACTGCGGCATGTTTCAAGAGCGTGCTTTTCAGCCGCGGAATTGGGATCCGCCAGCTTTGCCGCCGGAAAGCATCACCGCAATGCTGCTGACGCATGTGCATATCGATCATTGCGGGCTGATTCCGCGACTCGTGCGGCTGGGCCTCAACGCGCCGATCTATGCGACGGAGCCGTCGGTGGGGCTGGTGGATATCATGATGCGGGATGCGGCGGAGATTCAGGAAGAGGACATCGGGTACAAGCTGAAGCGGCATCAGCGGGAGGGGCGGAAGAGTCCGTTTCCGTATGAGCCGCTGTTCACGGTGGCGGATGTCGATCAGTGCAAGCCGCTATTTCGGCCGGTGAAGTATGATCAGCCGATTCAGGTTCTGCCGGAGGTGAAGGCGTGGTTTTTTGATGCTGGGCACATTCTGGGCTCGGCGATGATTCGCGTCGAAGCGACCGAGAATGGAAGCACGAAGAGCATTGTTTTTTCGGGTGACATCGGCCAGGAGAACAAGCCGATCGTGAATGATCCGAGCATGCTGTGCTGCGCGGATTATGTGGTGATGGAATCGACGTATGGTGATCGAAACCATCCGCATCCGGGCGACACGGAGACGCAACTGGCCGAGGCAATCAATGACGCGGTGAGCCGAAAGGGCAATGTGATCATCCCGACGTTCGCGGTGGAACGGGCGCAGGAGCTGGTCTATCACATCGGGCGGCTGCTGCGAGCCAACCGCATTCCGCAGATACCGGTGTTTCTGGATAGTCCGATGGCGATTGACGTGACCGAAGTGTATTTGAAGTTTCACGATTGGTGCGACGAGGCACTGCTCAAGATGGTGCGCGATCAGCAGGCGCCGTTTGTGTATCCGAACTTGAAATATGTGCGGACAGCGGATCAGTCGAAGGAGATTAATCACGCACCGCCGCCGAATGTGATCATGGCCAGCTCAGGGATGTGCAGCGCCGGGCGGATCAAGCACCATTTGCGGAACAACATCGAGAAGCCCGAGGCCACGATCCTGTTCGTCGGTCATCAAGGCGAAGGCACGCTGGGCCGGCAGATCGTCGACGGCGCCAAGCGGGTGCGGATATTCGGGCGGGATTATCAGGTGCGAGCCAAGGTATCGCAGATTTATGGATTTTCAGGGCACGCGGACCATGACGGGCTGATGCGGTGGATCACGCATTTTCGGGATGGCGATGGCGGGAAGTCAGGCTCGAGTATGCAGCCGCCGAAGCGGGTTTTCATGACGCATGGGGAGGAGCCGGTGGCGCTGAAGCTGGCGGCGGAGATTAAGGCGACGCTGGGAATGGAGACGCATGTGCCGCAGTATCGGGAGACGGTGGAGTTGTGAGCGGAAGGCTGGCTGCCAACGAGATTTCAGGGATGCGGGCTGTAGCTGACCAGTGAGCGCTCCGCCGGCACGGGGCCGGTGGTCGCGGGAAAAAGGCCGGCGGTCACGGGAAGGATTAGGCGGCTGATGTTTTTGCGGCCACGGGGCTTGCCCCCGTGGAGCACTCACTGGCCAGCTACAGCTTGCGGCGGATCGCGCCATGGTCGTAAGGGCCAAAAGTGCCGATGTAAAAGCTGAATTCGAAGACGGGCTTCATTTCGTGTGCGAAGGCGAGATTGTTCATCAAACTCAGTGCTATCTCGCGCGGCGCCTCTGAAACGTCGCAGCCCATTAGCGCATGCAGATGATTGCTCACCAAGCCCAGGCGCGAGAGCAACCAACCCTTCTTCCTGCAGGTGGCGAGTAGCATCGCGCGGGTCGCCGCTAGCCACTGCTCGCGCATGTCGGATAGGTGGTCCTTGTTTTCAAGCACCAAATGAAGGCTATGGGTGAATCTGCCATGGGCGCTAGCGCGAAGCGCTGTCAGATCGACGCTCGCATCGTGGAACAGAAACTTCTTAAGTCGCTCGACTACCCGTGGATCGGCCATGCGATGATGTTCTACCTGGCGGCCGACGTAGTTTTGCAGCACTTCGTTGTTAGCGTCGCCGACACTGCTAATCGAATAGTGTCGTCGCCAGAGTTGTGGGATGTCGACCTTGAGCAAATGCTGCAGCCGACCTTTGACCGAACGGACAATGTCTGCCGGCGAAACTTCGGGCTTCGAGCTGAGGAAGAATTGCCCGGTAGCAGCTCCCATCAGCTGGCACTTGAGAAGGCGAATGCCGTCCGGCTCGACGGTACGGGCTAGTGACTGCCACCAGAGGTCTTGCTCCGGCCATGATTGCGCTGCAAAAAGCGTCAGCGACCAGTGGAGCTGATAGGCGGTGCGACAATTGGCGGCGGTGTAGAGGGGCTCGAGCATCCGCGTCGCGCGGGGCTGAAAGAAACGAAGGGGTTGCTGGCATTGTAGCCAGCCAGTGCGTGCCCCGCCGGCACAGGGCCGGCGGTCGCGATTGGGGAAGAGAAAGAAAAGAGGTGGCCGGTGTGGTAGCTGGCCAGTGAGTGCTCCGCCGGCACGGGGCCGGCGGTCGCGAAATCACACCTCAAGCGAATCTTCCAGATCCATCAGGCGTTCGCGGGGGTCTTTGAGGCCGTCGGCGAGTTTGGCGAGGGCTTCGGTTTCGATTTGGCGGACGCGTTCGCGGGTGAGGCCGAGGGATTCGCCGATTTCTTTGAGCGTGTGGGGCTGGTGGTTGTCGAGGCCGAAACGCATGCGGAGGACGATGGCTTCGCGCTCATCCATGACGTGCAGCATTTCCATGACGCTCTTGAGGACGTCGTGCTCGACGAGCTCGTCCTCGGGTGTCTTCAGCCGCTCGTCCATCACGATCTCGCCGAGCGACCAGCCGGTTTCGGACTGGTCGGTTTGGGGCGTGCTGTTGTAGATGCGGATGGCCTTCTTGATGATGGGCAGCTTCTTCTTTTGCAGGCCGAGAACGCGGCCGACTTCTTCGGGCGTGGGCGTTCGGCCGAGCTCTTCGGTCAGTCGGGCAGAGGCGCGCCGCCATTTGCTGAGCAGTTCGACCATGTAAGCTGGGATGCGGATCGTCTTGGCGCTGTTGATGAGGGCCCGCTTGATCGATTGCTTGATCCAGTAGCTGGCGTAGGTGCTGAAGCGGGTGCCGACAGCCGGGTCAAAACCTTCGACGGCGCGGAGCAGGCCGAGGTTGCCTTCTTCGATCAGGTCTTGGAGCGCGAGGCCCTTGCCCGTGTAGCCGCGAGCGATGTTGACGACGAGGCGGAGGTTGGCCCGCACCATGCGATCGCGGGCGCGGACGTCGCCCAGCGCGATCAGGTGGGCCAGCTCTTGTTCGTCCTTGGCGGTGAGGAGGGCCGTCTCGTTGATTTCGCGGAGGTAGGTTTCCAGCGGCGTCTGCAGCGCGCCGCCTTTACGAGAGATGCGGCTTTTGGCTTCGGGAGCGGTCCGCTTGGTAGCAGGCATGGGCGATTGGCGGGGCTGGAGGAGGGTAGGACGAGAGATAGCATCGACCAGAGAGTGATAGCACCTGAATTTTGGCACCGACTCGATGATGTGCGCAGATTGAACGCGTGAGTCGTGTCGTTTCAATCGCGCGGAGATGGAGGATTATGCGGATTTTGTCAGTGGTCAGTGGTCAGTTGACAGTCGATTGAGGCGTTAATTCACTTGTCTTTTGGGATTTGTCAGATGTCACTCGTCATTGGTCATGCGGGCCTCATGATTCGTCATTCCCGGATATGGGGCGGTGCCCGCGACGATTTTGCCGATCAAGGCGGCTGCAACCGTGACGAGTTGTCCGCCGGCGATTAAAGTGGACGAAACCCAACGAAGGATTTTTTATGGCTGACAACGATACCAACGCTTCAATCCGCCAATGGCTCAAGGACAAGGGCTATTCCGATCGCGACATTGAGAAGATTCTCGCCAAGCTGGCGGACCACGATCATAAGACGATGAGCGACGCGGTGTTCGATTCGATCGGCGGCGACGGAAAATCGCTGGAAGATTTGATTGGGGATTTGTTGGCGGAGTGAGGCTGACGTCGGTGGGCCGGCGCTCGCTACGCGAGCTTGTCCCACCCTACAGACCCGGGCTCATCACGCGGAGCGTGATGGCTACGGTGGCTACTTCTTCACGATCGCCAAATTGTCCCGGTGAATGACCTCTTCATACGGCCTCCGCCCGAGGACCTGCGAGATTTTTTCGGACTTGATCCCTTTGATACGTTCGAGGTCGGCGGAGGAGTAGTTGGTTAGGCCGCGGGCGATGACGTGGCCTTCGGCGTCGCAGAGGGCGACGACGTCTCCTTTTTGGAATTCGCCTTGGGTGCCGGTGATGCCGGCGGCGAGGAGGCTTTTGCCTTTTTCGAGGATGGCCCGGCGGGCGCCGTCGTCGAGCTGGATGCGGCCTTTGACCTGGGCCGAGAAGCCGAGCCAGCGTTTGAAGGGGCTGATGCCTTTGCCTTGGCCGAGGAACAGTGTGCCGACCGCGTCGCCGCCCATGATGCGCGTGAGCACATCGGTTTTGCGGCCGCTGGCGATGATCATGTTCTCGCCGGAGGTGGTGACCATACGTGCGGCTTCGAGCTTGCTGGCCATGCCGCCTTTGCTGAGGCCCGTTTTGCGGTCGCGAACGAACGCGAGGACGTGCTCGTCGATTTGTTCGACGGTGGAGACGAGTTTGGATTGCGAGAGTGCCGGATCGCCGTCATAGAGGCCGTCGATATCGGAGAGGACGATGAGGAGCGGGGCGCGGAGCAGGTTGGTGACCATCGCGGCGAGGCGGTCGTTGTCGCCGAACGTAGTTTTCAGCTCATCGACGCTGACGGTGTCGTTTTCGTTGATGATCGGCACGGCGCCGAAGTCGAGCAGCGAGTGCAGCGTGTTGCGGACGTTGAGATAGCGAATGCGGTCATCGACGTCTTCCACGGTCAGCAATACCTGGGCGGCGCGGCGGCCGTGTTTGGCGAACGTGCTGTCGTAAGTCTGAATCAGATGAGTCTGGCCGACGGCGGCGACGGCTTGGAGCTTGGCCAGGTCGGTCGGCCGCGCTTTGAGGCCCAGGAGGCTGATGCCCGCGCCGACCGCACCGCTGGATACCAGCACCACGCGGCGGCCACCGCTGCTGATGGCGTGGATTTCCTCGGCGAGTTGCTCGATCCGTTTGTAATCGAGCGTTCCGTCTTCCTGCGTCAGGACGCGGGTGCCGACTTTCACGACGACCGTGTGAGCAGCCGCTGTGACTTGCTGGCGGTGGGTTTCCGGGCTGTTGTTAGTGGCGGCGGTCACGGGGATAGCGAAGTGGGGGCGGCGGCGAGTGGCGGAATAGCTGCTGAGGACCGGAGGCGCGGGCAAAAACGCGGCTAAAGACATGATAGCTTCCGAAGGAGAAAACCGGGGACAAGTAGGTCCTGCCCGCCGGGCGGGACCTTGGCCCCGGGTAAGGTGGATGCCGCCGGGCCGGCGGCACCTACAGGACCTGACCGGGAAAGTAGCCCAAAAAGGCAAAAAAAGGCAACCCGAATTCTGAAAGGCACTTGATAAGTTGTTCACTTGTGTATTAGAATTCACTAGTCACCCGTTCACCTCACCGTCGTGCATGCACAGGAGCCTCCGCATGTCTGCCCTTGTAGATTCGCTAACCGACCGGCAAGCCAAAATCTTTGAGTTCATTAAGGATCGGGTGCAAAGTCGGGGATATGGACCAACAGTCCGGGAAATTGGGGAGCATTTCAAAATCAGTTCTCCTAATGGCGTCATGTGCCATTTGCGGGCGCTGGAGAAGAAGCAGCTCTTAAAGCGGGTGACGAAGCATGGTCGTGCTATCGCCCGCGCCATTGAGGTCGCCCCCGAAATCATGGCCGAGGATAAAGGCATGCCGCTGGCCGGAACGGTCGCCGCGGGGCTGACGAATCTGGCCTTCGAGCAAAACGACCGCATTGATTTCGGCACGATGTTCGTCAAAAAGAATCTCTTTGCCTTGAAGGTGAAGGGTGATTCGATGATCGACGCTCAAATCGCCGACGGCGACTATGTTGTGATCAAAAAACAGCGAACGGCTCGCTCCGGCGATATGGTTGTGGCTCAAACGCCAGAAGGTGAAGCGACCCTCAAATACTGGCATCCAGAGGCTCATCGGATTCGCCTGCAGCCGGCGAATTCGTCGATGTCGCCCATTTATGTGAAAGAAGCGAGCGTCCTGGGAATCGTCGTGGGCGTGGTTCGCAATATGATTTAGGCCGTGCCGGCAGCGTAGGAGAAAGATTAGGAGTAGGAGTAAGATTAGGAATTGGATTAAGAGTAAGAGCATGATTAAGAGTAGGACTGGCTGGTCCTAATCCTACTCTTGCTCCTGCTCTTAATCATGTTCCTAATCTTAATCCTCATCTTCCTCTTACTCTTCTGCGCGACCTCCTGTGATGCCGCCAAAGTCTGTCGTCGTCCTCCTCATCGATCGGCTCGGGGCCGCGTGGGTCGGGCCGTATGGCAATTCGTGGCTGGACACGCCGAATTTCAATCGGCTGGCGACGCGGTCGGTTCTTTTCGAATCGGCGATTGCCTCGACGGCCGATTTGAGCGAGGTGTATCGCGGACTGTGGACGGGCCGGCATGTTTTAGAGCCGAAGCCAGCTGATGCGCTAAGCGTTCCCGCAATGGCAGCGAAAAAGGGGTCGCCGATATTGCTGACCGACGATGAATCGGTCGCGAAGCACGAATTGGCGAATGATTTCGCGGAAATTCACTTCCAGCGGCCGGGACGAATTGAAATAAATGCGCCGCAGGTCGAGCGAACGGACCTGTTTGGTTTTTTTGATGCCGCCTGCGAACTCGTTTCGGCGTCGGAGCGGCCAAATCTGGTTTGGCTACATGCGCGAGGTATGTCGGGGCCGTGGGATGCGCCGCTGGAGCTGCGCGAGCAATTTGCCGACGAAGATGATCCCGTGCCGCCGCCATTCGTCGCGCCGCCTGAGAAAATGCTCGAGGCGGGTTTTGATCCCGACGAACTGCTTGGTTTCACTCAAGCTTATGCCGGGCAAGTCGCGCTGGCCGACGTCGGCCTCGGCCTGTTGATGGAATCGCTCGACAGTCATTCTCTGGCCGACGAAACCTTGTTCATCGTCACTTCGCCGCGAGGTTACCCGCTCGGCGAGCATCAGCGGGTTGGGCCATGCGACAACGCTCTCTATGGCGAGCTGCTGCACGTGCCGCTTCTCATTCAATTTCCCGGTGGTCAATCCAGGATGACGCGCAATCAGCAAATCGTTCAGCCGCATCGAGCCTTGGACATTCTCCGCCACGACGACGACGCGAAGTTCATGGAGCAGATCGTCAATCCGCGGCCAGAGCCGCAATCGGCGTTCGCTGTTGGTGATCGTCAGCGAGCCATCCGCACGCCGGCCTGGTTTCTGCGAGAGAAGCAAGTCGAGGGAGAACCGGTACACGAGCTGTTTGCCAAACCTGACGACCGATTTGAGGCGAACGAGATTTCTTCGCGCTGTGGTGATGTCGTCGAGTTGCTAGCAGCCGAGCTGGACCGGTTTGCGGCTGCCGCTGAGGAGGGGAAAGCCCCCGAAAGTCCGCCGCTTGCCGAAGTTCTGTACGACACCTGGCGGTGATCGCCATTTGGTCCTCCGGCATCGGCAAAGCTCGCTGGTCGCACCCCACGCAGACACCTATAATCCCCGCCCGGTTATGGACTTGCGGCCGACAGGAAGTCGCCGCGCCGTGAAACAGAATCGTCGTTCAGCATGTCGGGACAAGGACGTCCACGCGATCGCCTTTTTCGCGCGCTTGCCACAGCGCTCGCGCGATGGATGTTCGTCATTGCGTTAGCGGCAACGGCGATCTCACATAAGTCAGCCGTCGCGGCCGAGCCGATCGATGTCCGGATTCGTATCGCCTGGGGCGGTGGCGAAGCTCGCTCGTGGCAGGGAACGATTCAGCTCAGCGAAGGCACACTGTCCGAAGTTCAGCCGCTAGGTCTGGAAGTGGACGAACCGGGCTCGATGCTGCTGATCGATGACAAAACACTGCATGTTTTTCCACGCACACCGCGGAGCTATGACGGCCTCGATCTGCGTGTGCAAGCGCCGCAGGAAGCCAAGCTGCTCCTGCAGCTCGATGCGGACGCCACCGCTCGCCAGCCTCCGATCGAATTCCCGCTGCTTCGCGTTATCAAAGAGCTGGCGCGGCATGACCTCGACGATCGCAACAACCGCCTGTTGGCCCAGCGATCGCCCGGCGATGCCCTGCGTGTTTCGTTTGCTCGACCAACGCTAATCTTCACGACGGGAGAAAAGTTCGAGCTCGACGTTCAGCCGCAGCGAGTGGAACTGACCGCGAATGCGACGTATGTCGTGTCGGCGACGCTCGGTCCGGCTCGCACGGACGAAAACACATGGTCGGAGGAAAAGGAACTTCGGGCCGATGGGAATGGCGCTGCGAAGCCGCTCGCCTTGGTTGTTCCGCTGCCGGAGCAAGAGGGTGTTTACGACCTGCGGCTGGCGCTGCATGCCAAGCGCTTGACGCCAAATCTTTTGCGTGGCAAGCCGATCGCCTCGCGAAAGATTCAACTGGTTGTCACGGCACCGGTAAAGACCGCGCAGCCGCCGCCGGCCGCCTGGCAAAACGTGCTGGAGTTCGACCCGGCGAGTCCGAAGTGGTGGGAACAAGTCGCACGGTTGCCGGCCTGGACGCGGCTGCCGATGACGCCGCGGCCGATTGAAAATCGGCCCGCCGGAATTCGCGCCCATCAAGGCCGCAATTGGGTCGAGCTCGCGCCGCGAGCCTGGCAGGCCTATCCGCTTTCGACGCCCGGGATCGCCGGGCCGCACATGATTGAAATCGAATATCCGAGCGACCTGGAGCAGACGCTGGCGATCAGCATCGTCGAGCCGAATGCCGAAGGGCGCGTCGGTCCGATCGGGCTTGATTCGGGTATCGACGTTTCGCCCCCGGCCGCGGGGCATCAGCCCGGCGTGCGACGCCATGAATTGATCGTCTATCCGCAGACGAAGACACCCTATTTGCTTTTGGTCAATCGTCGCGACGATGCGACAGCCGTGCTAGGAAAAATCACGATCAAGACTGGACCGAATAGTTTGCCGCCGCTGCTAATTCCGTCGATGCCTTTCGCGACACGGCAACTGGCGGCGTATTACGATAAGCCGCTGATCGCGGAAAATTTTTCTGCGCCAGAGGCCCTCGATCCCACGACGCATCGCAGCTTCGACGATTGGGTGACGTTTGGCGCAGCCTCGGAGCGTCTGCTCGAAACGCTGCAGCATGGCGGCTACAACGCGGTAATGTTGACGGCGGCGTGCGACGGCAGCGCCATTTATCCCAGCGAATTGCTGCAGCCGTCTCCCAAATATGATTCGGGAATTTTCTTTGAGAGCGGGCAAGATGCAGTGCGAAAGGATGTGCTGGAGCTGTTGTTTCGATTGTGCGATCGCAACGGGATCGTGCTGATTCCCGGCGTGCAATTCGCTGGGCCGCTGCCGGAGTTGGAAACGGTGCGTCAAACGGCCGCCGCGTCGGAAGTGACGGGTTTGGAGCCCATTGGACCGGACGGACGCAGTTGGATTGGCCGCGGCGGTGGCCGCGGCGGAGCGGGTGTCTATTACAACCCGCTCGATGAGCGCGTGCAGCGGGCGATGGTTGCGGTGGTTGGCGAGCTGGCCGAGCGGTATGGCCATCATGCCAGCTTTGGCGGCGTGGCGGTGCATTTGAACGCCGAAACCTATGCCCTGCTGCCCGATGAAACGTGCAGCTTGGATGAAGTGACGTTTACGCGGTTTTTGGCTGAAACGAACAAACACCTTCCGCCACCGGGCCCGAATGCGATCGCCGCTCGCTGGGATTTCGTTCGCCGCGAGGCCGCCCAACCATGGCTCGATTGGCGGGCGGAGAAAATGACGACGCTGTATCGGCAGATGCGCAACGCGATCGTTCACAAGCGGGAGGGCGCGAAGCTGTATTTAACGACAGCCAATTTGCTCGGGACGAAGCAGCTTCAATCGGTGCTGAAGCCCGAATTGCCGACGCGCGACAGCGCGGTTGAGCTGTTGCCGCTCTTGGGGTTGTATTTGAATCGGCTGACGGACGCTGATATTGTCGTGCCCCGGCCGCAGCGAATTACAACCATGATCTCGCCCACCGATCACGATCAGGACCGGCACTGGAATCGGACTTCCGCGCTGGACCGATTGTTCTTGCCGGCCGCTCATCGCACCAGCCTGGATTATCTCGTCCCTGCCCCGCTGGCGCTCGCCGATTTTGACGCCGCCAGCCCCTTCGGACCGGACAAAACTAGAACGCTATTGATCTCGCACGTGCTGCCGGCTGATGCGGCCTATCGCGAGCGCTTTGTGGAAAGTATTGCCCGCCTGGATACGGCAACGATGATCGACGGCAGCTGGATGATGCCGATCGGGCAGCAAGCGGCGCTGGCGCCGTTCGTCAAAACCTATCGCCGGTTGCCGGCCGAGCCGTTCGAGGGAATTTCGGCGAGTGGCCAGCCGCTGGAGCGTTCGGTCGCGCCACAAGACCTGGTCGTGCGGACGCTGAACAAACAAGAGAAGACGTATTTCTATGTGGTGAATCCGACGCCGTGGCCGGTGACGGCTTCGATTCAATTTTCAGCACCAGGGCCGCTGCGAATCATGCCGTATTGCGAGGACCGTCAGTCGAAAACGAAGCCCAGTGGCAGCGAGTTGGAGTGGACCGTGAGCCTGGAGCCGTTTGACCTGATCGGCGGTGAATTGGCGAGCGGCCAGGCCAAAGTGACCAAATGGAATGTGACTCGGCCGCCGGAAGCAGCAACGACGATCGGCGACCAAAGTCGCGAGATTTCGCGCCGCGCGAATTTTCTGCGGCAGAATCCGCGCCTGGTGACGCTATTCAACCCGTCGTTTGAGATTAAGGCGGCCGATGGTTCGCCCGCGGGCTGGCAATATGCCCGGGCTCAGGGAATCGATGTCAAGGTCGAGACGCGGACGGCAAGTGGCGCAGCCGATTCGCTCCATCTGGAAAAACGCGCCGCGAATGTCCCGCTGTGGGTTCGCAGCAGTCCGATTCACGTGCCCACGACCGGCCGAATTCAGATGACGGCGCGGATTCGCCTTCCGGAGGGAGCGCCGCAGCCGCAACTTCGGCTGGCGGTCGAAGGGAAGCTGGATGGGCAGGTTTATTACCGACGGGCGAATGTCGGCCTTGCCGACGCGGGCGGGCCGGCTGCGACTCCGCTGGTTGCGGGCCAGTGGAGCACGCAATCGATAACGCTGACTGATCTACCGACGGCGGGACTGACGGACTTATGCGTTGGATTCGATTTGATGAGCGACGGCAAAGTCTGGATCGATGACGTGCAGGTGCAGGATTTGTGGCTCGACGACGCAACGGAATACAAGGAGCTGATCAAAAGCGCGACGACGGCGGAGTTGCAGGCGCAAGCGGGGCGGCTGAATGAAGCGCGGATGTTTGTGGAAGATTATTGGCCGAGCTTTTTGCGGCGGAATGTGCAATTGCCGGAAGGTAAGGAAGCGCTGCCAAGCTCGGCGGGGGCGAAAAACTCGCGCAAGCCGCGGGGAATTGGTCTGCCGAATTTGATTCCTGAAAAAGAGCGGCCGGCGCAGTCGGCGGAACGAACGACCGAGCGGAATCGCTGGTGGCCGACGTGGCCGTGGAAGTAAACAAAATGATGAATTCTGAAGTATGAAGTATGAATGATGAATGATGGACGGCGCGCGGCACGCACAACTCATTACATCATTCATAATTCAGCATTCATCTTTTGCCGCCCAAGTGGCAGTTTCGTCGCTGTGACATTAATATCAGGCGATGAGCACTTCTTTACATCGTCTGGCATTGTTGCCGGCGCTTTTGCTTTTCGTTTCGGTCGCCGCCGCTGAGGAGTATCAGCCGGGACAGACGTATTTCGGTCGGAACAAGTACATCGAGTATCTGGCGGGCGATTTGCCGCTGATTTTTTCCGCGCCGCACGGCGGGCGAGAAAAACCCGATGAACTTCCGGATCGCGAGATGGGCACGTTTGCGTTCGATACCAACACGCAGGAACTGGCGCGGGCGGTGGCGGACGAATTGCATCGGCGCACGGGGCATTGGCCGCATTTGATTATTTGCCGCGTGACGCGAAAAAAAATCGACTGCAACCGCGAGATTAAAGAAGGGGCGGCGGGAAATCCACTGACGGAACAGACTTGGAAGGAGTTTCAGGCCTATCTCGATGCGGCTCAGGAGGCGGTCGTTAAGAAGCATGGCCGCGGGTTTTATATCGATCTGCACGGACATGGCCACGAGAACCAGCGGCTGGAACTGGGATATTTGCATAGCGCGGACCAGCTTGAGCTATCGGATACGGACATCAGCAAGGCACCGTATCCGGTGGAGAGCAGCCTCAAGGCGATTGCGGCGCGAGAGACGACGCCGTATGCCGATTTGCTGCGCGGGCAGCATAGTTTTGGGGCGTTGATGGAGGCCCGTGGCTTTCCGTCTTCGCCGAGTCCGAGCAATCCGCATCCGAAGGCCCCATATTTTCGCGGTGGATATAACACGAGTCGGCACGGCCGCGATGCGGCGCCGCTGGCCGGTTTGCAGATTGAGTCGCACTCAAAAGGCGTTCGCGATACGCCCGAGTCGCGGAAGAAATTTGCCGATGCGATCGCGGGGACGCTCGATGAGTATTTGAAATTCCACCTGGATATGCCGGTGACGGGCAAGTTGACGGCGAAGGCAAAGTAGTAGCTCGGTGCTACAATCGAACGACCTCGTTTAACGCTTAGCCGAAGGCGTAGGTGCCCGGCGATCCGTGGCGGTCGCCTATGGCTCCCCGTTAAACGACTACCTGGTAGGACGTGAGGTAATAACGAATGCCTGCAGTGATGGAAGAATCGGTTAGCGAAATCACACCTGCCGATTGGTCTGCATTGGCCGAGCAGGTGCTGAATGGCTATTCGCTAACGGCTGACGAAGCCTTGTCGATCTTGCGGGCAGATGACAATGAGTTGCTCGACCTCCTGGCGGCGGCGTTCAAGATTCGGCGGCGATGGTTTGGGAAGACGGTGCAGCTTTACTTCTTGATGAACGCCAAGAGCGGGCTGTGTCCGGAAGATTGTCACTATTGCTCGCAGTCGAAAGATTCGACGGCGGAGATTTCGAAATACAACATCTTGAGTCGAGAGAAGCTTCTCGATGGGGCTCGCCTCGCGGCGGAGCGGGGGAGCAAGACGTATTGCATCGTGATTTCGGCGCGGGGACCGAGCGAGCGGGAGATTCAGGCGGTGGAGAAGATCGTGCCGGAGATTAAGGCGCGGCACGATTTGGAAGTGTGTGCGTGCTTGGGTTTGCTGACGGCCGATCAGGCGCAGCGATTGGCGGCGTGCGGCGTGGATAAGGTGAACCATAATCTCAATACCAGTCGCGAGTTCTACGAGCAGATTTGCACGACGCACACGTATCAGGACCGGGTCGATACCTTGTCAGCGGTACGGGCGGCAGGGTTGCAACTTTGCAGTGGCGGGATCATTGGGATGGGTGAGCGGGATGAAGATGTCGTGCAAATGGCGATGTCGCTGCGGGAACTGAACGTGGAGTCGATTCCGCTGAATTTCTTGATCGATATTGAGGGGACGCCGCTGGCTCATTCGCAGCGGCTGACGCCGCGATATTGTCTGAAGGCGCTGGCGATGTTTCGGTTTGTGAATCCGCGGAGCGAGTTGAGGATCGCGGGTGGGCGGGAGTTGCATCTGGGTAGCTTGCAGGCGCTTGGTCTATACGCCGCGAATTCAATTTTTGTCGGCGACTATCTGACGACAAAAGGTCAACCCGCCGAGGCCGACTACAGGATGATCGAAGAAATGGGCTTCACCGTCACCCGCCACGAAGAAGTGCCAGCGGGGCACTCCTGACCGAGAATTCAGGGTTCAAAGTTCCAGGCTGGGAATTAGTCGGCCAGTTGGCCTGTCATTTGCACATGTACAAATGTTTCAAACGCACCTGCCATTCAGGCGCACTCGCTCTTTCCTAATTCGGTTGCTCTCCAGACAGCCGCGGCTGCCTATCCAGCCGCTCACTTCACTGCGGTACGAAGCTCTTGGGGTTACGACACACAAGTCGCGCTAAAGTTGAGCGCACTGGCATTTCCACCCAAGTTCATAACTCAATTGCCCTCAACAATTTGCAACCCGTGCTAAAGCCCTCCGTAATGAAAAAACTTCAAACTTTAGCGCGCAGGACGCTGGGACTTCAACAACGAATTGTACCTCGCTGACGCGTCGCGCTTAGGGTTGGAGGGGGGCGAGCATGTCGGCGAAGGGAAGCTTGAAGACCCAGTCAGGAAGTCGCCGCGTGTCTTCGTTTTGGAGCCAGAGGCAGTTGGAGTGGAAGAAGGCGCCGTTGTTGGTGCCGTCGGCGCGGACGAAGGGTGGGATGACGGGGGTTTTGGTTTCTTTGGCTGCGGCATCTTCCTGGCCGCGAATTACGTCGAAGACTTTGGTGGCCCAGCCTGCTTGCATGTCTTTGAAGAGGTAGAGGCAGTAGCGATCATGGTTGGAGAAGAGGCAGTCGGCCTTACCGTCACCATTCACATCAACGAGTCGCAGAGCGTCGACCGGCGCTGTTGGGCCAACAGTAATTCCTTCCGGCAGGCCGAACACGGCGGGTTCTAGTCCGCCTTCCGCATTTCGGATCAGGATATCCGCTGGCGACGAATAGGTTCCAATCTCATCGATGCGTCCGTCTCCATTCAAGTCGTGACTTCGGTACTTTAGGCCGGGAGTTTCAACCGCGTCCTCGAAGTCTTGTAGGGGACTCCTGGCCATTGTGATCCACTCTCGCCGTTCTGGATCCCAATCTCGCCACGACACTGCGCAACGTAGTCCAAACTCAACGTCGAAAAAGCCGTCGGAATCAACTCCTTCGCGATGTCCGTTATCGATGAGAATCGTTCCCTGCAGCGAGCCGTCTTCTTTGCGTAGTGGGATTGAAAGCAACAGGTTCTTATTGAGTCTTTCCGCACACTCACGGAACGTCAAAAACTTCACCTTCTTGCCGTGCTTGGTGACGGCGTGGTTGATGAGTTCGACGATTTGCTCGGGTTGGATCCAGCCGTGGGGATGGAAGACGAGGTTGAAGGTGCCTTGCTTGAGGACGCAGGCGTCGAGGGCGAGCTTCCAGTCGCGGAGGGTGTCGGGGTTGTTGGGTTTTTGGACGAATTGGGCCGACCAATCGCTGGGCGTGACGCAGGGAAATTCCCAGCACATGCCGCCGACGATGTAGGGATAGGGATAATCCTCGATCGTGTTGACGAAGTTTTCAAATGGGACGTAGCGGCGGAAGCGCTCGGTGCCGTCGGGCAGTTCGGTGATTTCTTTCGGTAGCTCTTGGTCTTTATTGGTGATGATGTTGAAGACCGAGCTGTCGATCTGCAGGAAGTTGCCTTTCTCGGTGGTCTTATTAAAAATCTCGGCCCAGAAGCGGGGGCTGGGAGTGTTTTTGCTGTCGCAGCAGGGGACGCGGAAGGCGACGGGCTTGCTATTGGGAATCTGGCTCATCAGATCGACGCACTTGTCGTAGGTTTCTTTCGCTTTGACGAGGCCGCCATCTTGCAGCAGCGGGCAGGGGTGGTCGTAGGTGTGGCATTCGATGGAGAGGCCTTCCTTTAGCCACGATTGCAACTGCGGATCTGCCGGGTCAACGCGGCAGGACATGATAGAGACGGGTGCGCGACCGTCGATTTGTTTCAGGCGGTCGAGAATCGGCCGCAAGTAAGCTTCGTATTTGGCCGAATCGCGCATGTCGTCGATCGCGAGCGTGACGATGCAATCGACGCCCTCTTCGCCGACCCACTGCGGCGTGATGAGCTTGGGGAAATCGCGATGCGGATAGTACGGATCGAGCGGGCCGTCGAGATAGGCGAGGCGGTTGCCGTCGGGCTTTTTGGTTTTTGATTCTTGAGCTGGTGAGAACTGGGGAGAGGCAGACAGAAAAATTAATAGACAGAAAAATAAGAGATGTCGCATGGCGGGGTCTCGCGATGTGGGGGCCGACCGTTATCGTAGCGGCGCGGGAGGGCGAGCGGCAAATCGCGGGCGGGATTGGTACTTCAAACTCTCTCGCATTTAACGCAAAGGCGCAAAGAGTGCGCAAAGACCGCAAAGAGAATGACTGCTGTTGCAAAGTCCTTTGCGCTCTTTGCGAATCTTTGCGGTCTTTGCGTTAAAATCGAAAGACGTGGCAGTTCGATCGACACGAATTCCGGCAGTCAGGAAAACGCGCCAGGCATCCGTGAGAGTGAAGATGGTGGGCACAGCCCACCCTACGCGGTTACCAGCTCTCGGGATTTTTGGGCGCGGTCTTCGGCGAGGGCGGTGCTGGGGGTGAGTTGGATGGTGACAGACCAGCGGCCGGAGGAGTCGGGTTTTACGAGCCAGTGGGGTTGGACGACGACGGATTGGTGGACGAGCTCGAAGCCGCCTTCGGATTGGCTGACGGTTTCGACGGGGAAGGTCCAGATGCCGGAGGGGCGGTTGAAGGAGAGGCCGACGTCGATACCGAGCCATTCGTCGGTCAGGTTGATAGCCTGCGTGTCGTGGAGGTCGAGTGAATGGCCGAGTTGGCCGAGGCGGTTGCCGGAGCCATCGTGGAAATAGCGATCATCTGCACCGGACGGCAGACCGGAAAAGTTGAGCTCGATGGCAAAGTGAATCGCGAGATCGCCGGGCAGGTTTTCGAGCAGATACGCGATCTCCAGCGTGGGGCTGCCGGCGGCGGCGGTGATGCCTTTGGTGACGCGGACGTCGCGGCCGGCGACGTGACCGAGACGGGTCAACTGAACCTGAATGCGGTCGGCGGCGCGGCGAATTTTGGATTCATAAACGCCTTGGACAAAGTCGCCGTGCTCGTGGGCTTCGCCGCGAGCGATGGATTCGCGGGTAGCTCCAGAGTCGTAGAAATGGTCGAGCAGGCTCTTGCGCGGGGCGTTGTCGTATTGCAGGCGTTGGTCGAGACCGGCTTGCTTGAAGATGACGCGGTCGTGGATGCTGGCGACCTGGCCGTTGCAGTTGTTCGCGCCGGCGAGAATTTTGCGGTGATAGGATTCGGGGCGGCGGGCGAGCGTGGCCAGCAGGTTGTGACAGATCGAGCGGACATCGAGCTCGTACAGCATGCCGCCCGCGGCGGGGGCGATGAGGGCGATGAGCCTGTCGTTGGCGAGGCGGATTTCCTGGCGGGCGTCGAAGTTGTAGTCATCGACGGTGGCTTCGACGAAGCCGCCGCTCTTGCCGGTGGCCTGATCGACGAGGTTGTCGCAGGCGATGAGCTGGTTGTAGATCGCGTTGCGGAGGTGCGGGAGATAAATGCCGCCGAACGCGCCGTGCCAGTAAGGGCAGTTGCACTGGCCGCGGTAGAGCGATTGGCGGGCGTAATGGAGCGTATCCAGGGCACTGCTGGGCAAGCCAGCAGTGGCACCGGGTACGTCCATGTAGGGAACGGCCTCTGCGCCGTTCCGAGTTTGCTCGCCGGGGCCCGGAACGCCACGGAGGGCGTTCCCTACAGTAGAGTCGGATTCGACCTCAGCTAACCGCCGGCTGGCCATCATCATCCGGGCGTACATTTCGTTCGCCTCGGGATATTTGACTTTGAAATTCCGCCAGAAGCCGCCTTGGACGAAGCGTTTGATGCGGGGCCAGCGGTCGTCCTTTTCGAAATCGTGAACGACGTGGTCGTATTCAATTTGTTGATTGACGGGCAGAGCCCACTCGGTCATTTCGCGATAGGACGCGTCGGGCAGATAGATTTTGCCGGCGGGCGGCACATTTTCGATCGCTTCGGCGAGCGTGGTGACGTGAATCCAGTCGCGGTTGTGGGCGATGGCGTCGAAGAAGCGGCGGAGCCAGCCGTGATCGTAGACGTGTTGCTTGGTTTCCGGCCAGACGCCGAATTTTTCGCCGTCGTCGCCGAAGACGACGAGAGCATTGGCTTGACTGTCGGCAACGCTGCGCAGATAGTCGATCGTCGCGTGCGGCTCTTGGAAGGGGATCGTGTAGCGGAGCGGTTCGCTGCCGGGAAAGATCGAGAGGACGCGGCCGTCGTCTTCGGTGAGGTAGTAGCCGTGGAGCTGATCGTCGGTGAGGCCGGCGTTTTTGAAATGGAAGTCGTCGAGGACGGTGTATTTCATTCCCGCGCGGACAAGGTCGGCCGTGAGCGATTGCTCCCAGACGCGTTCGGGCATCCACATGCCCTGGACGGTGGCGCCGAGGCGCGATTGAAGCCAACTGGTGTAGCTGGTGATTTGCCCGACGCGGTCGCGGGGCGGGATCATCGTCAGGATCGGCTCGTAGAACGGGCCGCCGATGATTTCGATGCGGCCTTTGGCGACCAGGCGGGTGAGGCGGTCGAGATATTCGGGGTGGCGCTCGTCGAGCCACTCCATGAGCGGGCCGCTGGTGTGCAGGGAGATCGGAAAATCGTATTGCTCGAAGACATCGAGGAACAGCTCGTACGAATCGCGATAAGCCTGCTCGAAGACGCCGTCGAAATTGCCCACCGGCTGATGATTGTGCAGAACAAGGCAAAGGCGAATCGGATTCATAGTCGCAAGCTAGCAGCGGCGGATGGAGGCGAAATATCGGGAATTATCGGCATAAGCCGTACCGCTTCCACATCGTTTACCAACCTCGTTTAACGGAGAGCCGGAGGCGACCGTGTTCCGCGGCACGCCTACGCCTGCGGCTATGCGTTAAGCGACCGAGCGCAGGTGCGAGGCGGCTGACTCCGGCGAGTAGGGGTTGATGAAGCAGCCGGTGCTCCACTCGAAGCCGGCGACCTTGGTGAGACGCGGGATAATCTCGATATGCCAGTGATAGTGGTCGTATGCTGGCATGTCAAAGGGCTGCGTGTGCAGGAAGTAGTTATATGCAACTTGGCCGGCGGCACGCTCGATACGACCGATAGTCTCCCGCACAAGCAGCGAAAGTTCGCCAAGCTCGCTATCTTTCACATCTTCATATCTCGATTGATGGCGGCGGGGGGCGATCCAGACTTCGTAGCCGAAGCGGCTGGCATAGGGACAGAAGGCAACGAAGTTTTGAGTCGCGACGACGATCCGATCGGCGGCGGCGACTTCACGCTCGAGCATGTCGAGCAGCAGTGACCGTTTGTGCTCGGAAAAGTAATCTCCGCTGGCGGCGAGCTCTTGCTGCAGGGCTTCGGGAACGGTGGTGAGCGCGAGAAGCTGACTGTGAACGTGTTCCAGCGAAGCGCCCGCCGCGGGACCGACGTTTTTGAAGATTTGAACGTAACGATAGAGGCGCTGCGACTTGAGCTGAGTCAGGCGGTCGCGATAGGCGTTGAAGACGGCCTTGGCTTCGGGATCAGTGAGTTCGCTGAGGCTGGCGACGTGGCGGGGAGATTCGATGATGACTTCGTGAGAGCCGAAGCCGGGGAGTGACGATGGACTTGCCTTGCCGTTGCCATTCGCAGCAGCCGAAAGTGCGGGATATTTATTGGGAACAACGCGGGCCAGCCAGTGGCCTTTGCCGTTGGAGGAATAAGAAGCGATGGCGGGCGGCGTTTCCGACTCGTGGCCTGAGCAAAAGGGGCAGGAGATGCCCGTCGCGCGAGTCGCCGCCTCGACGAATTCATTCGGCCGCCCATTGCGCTCGCCGCCGATGATTACCCACCGGCGCGACATCGGATCTTGGCGAAATTCAGACATCGGAGGCAAAATTCCAAGATCCAAGAACCGAAGAACCAAAATGGATTCCAACAACCTTTTGGTTCTTGGTTCTTTGGTTCTTGGCTCTTTGAACTTCTACCGCTGCATCAACCGCTGACGTTCTTCATGACGCCGGCGGCAGGCATTGGCATAGACTTCGACATAACGGGCGGCACTGGCCTTCCAGGACCAGTCTTGCTGCATGCCCGTCCTAATCAGTTGTCGCCAAGCGTCCTGATTTTGCCAATAGGTGTCCACCGCCCGCCGCAGAGTGCCTTCGAGTACGCTGGCGTTCCAGGCGTCAAAGGAAAAGCCGGTCGCCCGCCCTTGGGCGAGCGTTTCGGGCGTCGTATCAGTCACTGTGTCGAGCAAGCCGCCCGTGGCCCGAACGACCGGGATTGTGCCATATTTCAGGCTATAGAGCTGATTTAAGCCGCAGGGCTCGTAGCGGCTGGGCATTAGGAAGATATCGGCCCCGGCTTCGATGCGGTGGGCTAGCTCTTCGCTGAAGTCGAGGCGGACGGCCACGCGGTTAGGGAACTCGCGGCTAAGGGCACTGAGGGCCTCGTGGTAGTATTGCTCGCCAGTGCCGAGAATCGCCCATTGGACATCCATTTCGTTCGTCCAGCGACGCATAACATCGAGAACGAGATCCCAGCCTTTTTGTTCCGCCAGGCGGCCGATTTGAGCGACAATCGGCGTCCGCGGCGTCTCGGGTAAGCCGAGCTCCCGCTGCAGTGTGGCTTTGCAGGCAGCCTTGCCAGCTTCGAAACTCGTCACGTCAAAGTTGGCTCGCTCCGCGGCATGCGGCCAGTTCGGCAGATGCGGATCAGTGGCTGGGTTCCAAATGTTGTAATCGACGCCGTTGGCGATGCCGGTAAGTTGCTCGCGGCGGGCGCGGAGAACGCCATCGAGGCCGCAGCCGAGTTCTTCCGTTTGAATTTCGCGGGCATAGGTGGGGCTGACAGTGGTGAGCCAGTCGGCGAAAACGACGCCGGTCTTCAGGAGATTGAGTTTGCCGTAAAACTCCATCTGGTGAAGGTTGAAGTACTTCCAATCCAGACCCGTCAGCAGCATGTCCCAGTGCCAGAAAATGCCTTGATACGCCAGGTTGTGGATCGTCAGTAGCGAGGCGACTTCTTCATAGCCGTGGGCGTGGGCATATTCAATGTGCAGGAAGGCGGGGATGAGCGCGGTTTGCCAGTCGTGGCAGTGGATCACATCGACCTGCAGGTGCAGCAAGCGGATCGATTCCAGAGCGGCTCGACAAAAGAAGGCGAATCGCTCGCAGTTGTCTTTGTAGTCTTCGCCCTTTTGCCGATAGAGCTCGGGGCGGTCGAAGTAGTCGTCTTGCTCGACGAAGAAGATCGGGACGTCGGTGCCCGGCAGCACGCTGCGGAGCAAACGGCCGCGAACGATTTTATTGCCGATGGGAATATCGAACTTCACGCCGAGCGGTTCAATCGGCTCGCCGCACGCCTTCACCTGCCGATAAGCCGGCATGATGACGGCGACGTTGTGGCCAGCGCGCTGCAGCTCCGCCGGCAAAGCGCCGCACACATCGGCCAGGCCGCCCGTTTTCGCAAACGGCGCTACTTCGCTGGTGGCGAAGACGATGTTCAAAGCGACGAGCCTCCGACCGGCAGGCGATTTCGACGTAAAACAAGTGCTGTCGAGAGGTTATAGCTTACAGAAAGGCGAGTCGCCAGCAAACTTGGGCGGCTAAAGCCTTGATTCGGAGGGCGGCAGACGATTGGACGGGCCGCAGCGACTGAAACGGCCTCGAGCGAAGGGCGAAAACCGCGCCAGACCGTCGGATTGTGCTAAGCGGCCCGGCCAAGCTGGGCTTGCCGGGCCCGGCGGCGAGTGAACCAGCCTTCGCCGAGGACCGAGAGGGCGATGCGGTCTTCCAGATTCGGCCGGAAAACGGTCATGAGCAGAA
>DASXLL010000027.1:0-16575 GCA_036496265.1 Pirellulaceae bacterium
GACAAAAATGACCCGCCATTCCTGATCATGCACGGCACCGCCGACACCACCGTCCCCGTCAGCCAATCCGAACTGCTCGCCGCCGCATTAACCAAAGTGGGCGTCGAAAACCAACTCGAAATCATCGAAGGCGCGCCCCACACCTTTCACTTGCAGCCCAAGCAAAAGGACCTCCGCCCCATCGTCCTCGCATTCTTCGATAAACACCTGAAGCCCAAGAATTGAGTGCAACTACGCTGATTCAAACTAACCCGAAGCGTAAGCGAGGGATAATCGCAATCCCTCGCTTACGCTTCGGATTAATATGCCAAATAAATCAATCCACCCGTTCAATTAGTGCCATGAAAAACCAAAACCGCCTCCATCGTCGCCATTTCCTCGCCCAAACCGCCGCCGCCAGCACCCTCTTCGCCGCCCCGGCCATCCTCAAAAGCGCCGCCCCCAACAGCCAGCTCCAAGTCGCCTCCATCGGCGTCGGCGGCATGGGCGGCAGCACGATGAAGGGAGTCTCGAGCCACAAGAAAGCAAAAATCGTCGCCATGTGCGATGTTGATAACCGCACGCTGCAAGCCGCGACCAAAGACCACCCAGACGCCACTCTGCATCGCGATTGGCGCGAGCTCCTTGCAAACCCAGACAAATTCGACGCCGTCACGATCGGCACGCCCGACCACATGCACGCCGCCCCCGCGGTGATCGCCATCCGCGCCAAAAAGCACGTCTATCTGCAAAAACCGATGGCTACCACGCTGCGCGAATGCCGCGTCATCACGCAGGAAGCCAAGAAAAACGGCGTCATCACGCAGCTCGGCAATCAAGGCCGCTCCAGCATCGAAAGCCGCATGGCCGTCGAGCTCTTGAAGATCGGCGCGATCGGCATGGTCAAGGAAGTCATCCTCTGGGAAAACAAGCCGCTCTCCTGGTGGCCTAAAAACACCGAACTGCGTGCAACAGCCGACCCAATTCCCCCCGGTTTCGACTGGGACCTCTGGCTCGGCGTTCGTGAGCCGCGGCCGTATCTCGAAAACACTTATCACCCCAAAACGTGGCGCGCTTGGTTCGATTTCGGCGTCGGCGAAATGGGCGACATGGGCTGCCACCATTTCGACACCACGTTCGACGCGTTGAAACTCACCGCCCCGCTCCGCGTTCGCCAAACCACTCCCGGTTCCAGCGGCCCACTCTGGGGCGACCGCCGCATCGTCGAGCTCATCTTCCCCGGCAACGGCCTCACCGCCGACAAAACCATCAAGCTCACCTGGTACGACGGCGAACAACGCCCCGACGCCAGCCAAATCAAGCTACCCAAAGGCGTCAACGAGCTGCCATCTCAAGGCACCTTCTGGATCGGCGAATCCGGCACGATGTTCAAAAAATACGGCAACAACAAACCGGTCGTTCTCCCGGAAGAACAATTCGCGGCTGAAAAATATCCGCAGCTCAAGCCGCAAGACCACTACCACGACTGGGTCGATGCCATTCTCGAAGGTCACCCGGCCTGCGACGATTTCTCGCATGGCGGTCCCATGACCGAAGCCGTCCTCGTCGGTGCCATGGCCGATCGCCATGCCCAACAATGGCTCGAATGGGACGCTGCCAAGCTCGAATTCACCAACAGTCCCGCCGCCACCAAACTCGTCCGCCGCACCTACCGCTCCGGCTGGAACGTCCCTGGCCTGGGATAGTAGTCCGACGAGGCCCTCGTCGGACAGCGTTACGAAAAAACTCTATTGCCAGCGTCAACATCTTTTCTTTTCAACGCAAAGGCGCAAAGAAACGCAAAGGCCGCAAAGGATCGGGCAAGTTCTAAATGCCTTTCTTCGCGCCCTTTGCGTCCTCCTTTGCGCCTTTGCGTTAAAAGAGGCTGAGGTGGCCCCGCTAATTGGCATCTGTTTCGACCGACAGGCAGCGATAACTGTATTGCCCCGCGATACCCTTTAGCTGTAAAAAAGCTGGCCAGCTCCACACTTCTGCCACCAGCCAGTAAATCGCCCGCATGGCCAAAACACCATTGCCAGCCGATAAATCCGCCGTTGTTCATCATGAGCCCTTCGTCGCCCCCTCCACGACGAACATGCCCGAGTTCACCTGGCCAGCCGTCCTCACCGGCACGATCCTCGGCATCATCTTCTCCGCTTCGTCGATGTATCTCGTGCTGAAGGTCGGCATGACCGTCTCGGCCTCCATTCCCATCGCCGTCCTCTCGATCTCACTCTTCCGCGCCTTCTCGGCCATCACCCGCATGCGCCGCGCGACGATCCTCGAAAACAACATGGTCCAAACCACCGGCTCCGCGGGCGAATCGATCGCCTTCGGCGTCGGCGTCACGATGCCCGCCCTCATGCTCCTCGGCTTCGAGATGGACCTCTACCGCACGATGACCGTCGCCGTCCTCGGCGGCCTCCTCGGCATTCTGATGATGATCCCGCTCCGCCGCGCCTTCATCGTCAAGCAGCATGGTATTCTCGCCTATCCCGAAGGCACCGCCTGTGCCGACGTGCTCACCGCCGGCGAAAAAGGCGGTGCCTCGGCTGTGATGGTGTTCCTCGGCTTCTTCGTCGCGGCCACGATAAAATTCTTGATGTCGCCGCTGCAAATCATTCACGACGTGGCCAACTGGGACCTCTTTCGACGGATACCGGTCCATAACGAAGCGGGACAATTGCTTGGTCACAGAACCGTTGGCCTGCACAAAGGCGTCCTCGGCGGCGAATTCACACCCGAGTTGATCGGCGTGGGCTACATCATCGGCCCGCGCATCGCCTGCATCACCGTCGCCGGCGGCATCGTCGCCTATCTCGTGCTGCTCCCCGCGATCGCCATGTTCGGCGAATACGTCTCCGTCCCGATCTTTCCGTCCACGACCGCGCTGATCCACGACATGACGCCCAGCGCCATCCGTAACTTCTATATCCTCTACATCGGTGCCGGCGCGGTCGCCACCGGCGGAATCATCAGCATGGCCAAAGCCATGCCCGTCATCATCGCGTCGCTGGTCGCCGGCGTAAAAGACATGGCCGGCATGTTCGGTGTCAAATCCGCGCAAAGCACCACGGCCGTTCCGCGAACCGAACGCGACCTTTCGATGGGCGTCGTCTTCATCGGCTGTCTGGTGCTCATTCTTCTGCTCGCCCTCTCGCCCAATCTCGGCCTCGGCCTCTCCTGGCACGGCCTGCTCGGCGCTTTCCTGGTGGTCATCTTCGGCTTCCTGTTCGTTACCGTCTCCTCGCGCCTCACTGGCGAAATCGGCTCGTCATCGAATCCGATCTCCGGCATGACGGTCGCCACGCTCTTGCTCACGTGCTTGATCTTCCTAGCGCTCGGCAAAGTTTCGAAATCCGACACACTGACGGCCCTCACCATCGCCGGCGTCGTCTGCATCGCCGCCTCCAACGGCGGCACGACTGCCCAAGACCTCAAAACCGGCTTCCTCGTCGGCGCGACTCCCAAATCCCAGCAAATCGGCATCCTCATCGGCGCGCTCACCAGCGCGCTCGTCATCGGTGCCACAGTAAAACTCGTCAACGACGCCGGCACCCACTACACCAAAAACCCGGCTTACCTGCCAACGTATGTCGTCCCGGCCGAGCAAGTGCCAAAGCTCACGGCGAAGCAAACGGTCGGTCGCCCCTACGCCGGTGAGGATAAGACGGAATACCACATCCTGCATGTGGCCGAGGGCGAAATCCCCGGCGTTCAGCAAGGTAAATACCTCGCCGATGACAACGGAGTCATCCGCTACCGCGAAGACCCAGCGATCAACGGCTTGCTCGCCTACAACGACCTCGAAGAGGCCAAACGCTCCCGCGGCGAGCAAGCCGTGCCCGTCCAGCGCTACGACGCCCCCAAAACCAAGCTCATGGCCCTCATTATCGACGGCATTCTCAATCAAAAGCTCCCCTGGTCGCTCGTCTTGATCGGTGCCCTTCTGGCGATCTCGCTCGAGCTGTGCATGGTCCCCTCGCTCCCCTTTGCCGTCGGCATCTACCTGCCGCTGCAAACCTCATTTCCGATCTTCTGCGGCGGCGTCATCCGCTGGATTGTCGATTGGATCAATCCCTCAAGGAGCGAAGAATCCGAATCCAGCCCCGGCGTCCTCCTCTCCTCCGGCTACATCGCCGGTGGCTCGCTCATCGGCGTCCTCGCCGCCTTTTTGAACTTCAAGGAAGACTGGCTCCAAACGCTCAACCTTCGCGAGACCTTCCAGCGACTCGTCATGAGTCCCGAGCAGCTCGAAATCCTCAAAAACCCCGCCGCGGCCGTCCCCGAGCAGCTCGCCGCCGTCCAACACCGCATGCACTTCATCGACACCTCGGTAACGATGACCGCCTTCGCCATCATGGTCATCCTCCTCCTCGCCGTCGGCTCCGCCAGCCGCTTCAAACGCAAGGCAAAACCTGCCGTGGTAGCGCCGGCCGTGAAAAAGTAAACCGGCGCAGCGGTCGCAGCGCCCCCAATGACCAGCGGGGTCAAATACGCTATTACATAATAGCGCAGCTCTGATTCCCCGAATGGAGTCAAACATGACTACTCTATCCCGATCGTTGTTAGTTCTCCTCGCTCTCGCCACTTTTGGTGTTCCCATGTCGGCCGACGAAGGCATGTGGCTCTACAACCAATTCCCCAAAGAGCAACTGAAGAAAAAATACGGCTTCGAGCCTAGCGACGATTGGCTCAAGCACGTCCGCCTCTCCAGCGTCCGTTTCAATAGCGGCGGCTCCGGCTCGTTTGTTTCGTCGAATGGCCTGGTGATGACCAACCATCACGTCGGCGCCGATGCGCTCGCCAAAATGAGCACCGAATCGCGCGACCTCGTCAAAACTGGCTATTTCGCGAAGACGGCGGCTGACGAGCTGAAGTGCGTTGACCTCGAACTGAACGTCTTGATGAACATCGAAGACGTCACCAGCAAAGTCAACGACGCCGTGAAGCCCGGCCAATCGCCCGCCGACGCGCAACTCGCTCGCCGCGCCGTGATCAACAACATCGAAAAGGAGCAAGTCGAAAAAACCAAGCTCCGCAGCGACGTCGTGACGCTCTTCCAAGGCGGCCAATATCATTTATATCAATACAAAAAGTACACCGACGTTCGCCTCGTCTTCGCGCCGGAAAAAGACATCGCCTTCTTCGGCGGCGACCCGGATAATTTCGAATACCCGCGCTACGATCTCGATATCTGCTTCTTCCGAGTCTATGAAAACGACAAGCCGGTCAAGCTGGAACACTTTTTGAAATGGAGTGAGAACGGCGCGGCTGATAATGAGCTCATTTTCGTCTCCGGTCATCCCGGCCGCACGAATCGCCTCAATACCGTCGCGCACCTCGAATACATCCGCGACGTGCAGATGCCGCAAACGCTCGATCTGTTGCGCCGCCGCGAAGTGCTGCTCAAAACATTCGCTGATCGCAGCCTGGAAAACGCCCGCCGCGCGACGGACGACCTGTTCAGCATCCAGAACAGCCGTAAGGCCCGCCTGGGGGGCCTCGCCGGCCTGCAAGATCCGGCCGTGATGGACAAGAAGCGTGGCGAAGAAGCCGTTTTGCGTTCGAAAGTCGAAGGCGACAACTCGCTCAAGGAAAAATACGGCACAGCCTGGGACGACATTGCCAAAACGATCCAGACTGCCAAGAGCATCCGCACTGAATACAACCTGCTCGAACCCGGGCTCGGCTTCAATTCCGAATTGTTCGGCATCGCTCGCACGCTTGTCCGCATGGCGGCCGAAGACAAAAAGCCCAATGCCGACCGCCTCCGCGAATTTGGCGAAGCAGGCCGCGCGTCGCTGGAGCTGCACCTCTACTCCGATGCCCCGATCTATAAAGACCTCGAAACCGCCAAGCTCGCCGATTCGCTCAGCATGCTCATGGAGCAGCTCGGTGCTGACCACGAAATCACGAAAAAGGTCCTCGCCGGCAAATCGCCCCGAGAGCGAGCAGCCGAGCTGGTCAAAGGTTGCACGCTGATCGATGTTGAAGCCCGCAAGAAACTAGCTAAGGCCGGCGAAAGCGGGATCGACTCTTCGAAAGATCCGATGATCCAGCTCGCCAAATCGATCGACCCTCGCGCCCGCGAGCTGCGAAAGACTTTCGAGCAGCAAGTCGAAGAACCCCAGCGACAGGCTTACGCCAAAGTCGCGGCGGCTCGCTTCGCCACGCTCGGCAGCTCCACCTACCCCGACGCGACCTTTACGCTGCGTCTGGCTTTCGGCACCGTGAAGGGCTATGAGGACGAAGGCAAGCAAGTTCCACCGTGGACCACGATGGGCGGCACGTTTAAGCATGCTGAAGCGCATGGCAGCAAAGAGCCGTTCGAGCTGCCTGAGTCGTGGCTCAAGAACAAGGCCAAAATCAAAGCCGACACGCCGTTCAATTTCGTCAGCACGGCTGACATCATCGGCGGCAACTCCGGCAGCCCCGTCGTCAACAAAGCCGGCGAAGTCGTCGGCATCATCTTCGACGGCAACATCCAGTCACTCGTGCTGGACTACGCCTACTCCGACACCACCGCCCGCGCCGTCAGCGTCCACTCCAGCGCCATCCGTGAAGCCCTCCGCAACATTTATAGCGCGCAATCCCTCGCCGACGAACTCGGCAAGTAGGATTGGATCATTGAGCTGCGCTCGCTGGTCCCATCCTACTTTGGCAAATTGGGGACGAGGGTGGGGTCGTATTTCGCGCCGGCTGAAACTTGAACCATGGTGATGCGGACTTTGGTGGGGAAAAACTTTTCGTGGTCAGCGCGTTTGTGGGCATGGCCCCCGCCGCCGTTGTTGTCTTTGATGACGAGGTCCATCTGCTTGATGCCTTCGGACCAGATGATGGAGTCGTTTTCCCAGAATGAAGTCATGGAGATGTCGCGTTCGTAGACTCCCTTTTCACGATAGACGGCGGTGCCGGCGCAGCCGTAGTTGTTCTTTTGGCCCTTGTTGGGGATGTAGCAGAGCGACCAGGTTGTCGGCTCGCTGCCGGCCGGTTTTTCGAGGACTTCGAGGCGGATGTGGACGGTGCCGTTGCGGTAATCGATGGGCGACGTCCAGTCTTTGGGGCGGTTTTGATTCAGCATGTCGCCCTTAACGTAGTAGTGCGACTTGCTGGGCTTGGAGTTGTCGGCGTCTTCTTTGGTGTAAGCGAAGGTCACGTCGAAGAGGACGAATTGTTCGGCGGAAGTGACGCTCGTCAGAATAAGGAGCTGTGTAAGGGCCACCGCAGAGAACTTTAGATGCATCATGATTTCCCCCGTCATCTCCTACAAATGTATCAAAGTCGCAATGCGATGCAGAGCTGGTAATAGGCCGCCGATGGCGACGGGGACTGAGTCCTCGCGGCCGAGTGAAAAATATAGCGTGCGGAAGTGGTGGAACAATTCATTGTAGGTTTCGACGGCTGCCGAGTCGGGCTGGATGACGTCGTATTCAGGGCACAGAGACTGCTGAGCATCTTCGACGGTTTTGAATGTGCCGGCGGCGAGGAAGGCGAAGATGGCGGAGCCGAGGCTGATGGTGTCGCTTTTGGGCAGCAGAACGGGGACACCGAGGGCGCTGGCGTAGATGCGATTGAGGACGGGGCTTTTGCGGGGAATGCCGCCGGCGTGGATAAGGCGTTTGACGGGGACGCCGTGCTCGGCGAGGCGCTCGATGATGATTCGGGTGTGAAGGGCGGTGCCTTCGATTGCCGCGAAGAGTTCGTCGGCGGCGGTGGTGGCGAGCGTCAGGCCGAAGGTGACGCCGCTTAGATGCGGTTGAGCGAGGACGGTGCGGTCGCCGTGGTCCCAGACGAGGCGGAGGAGGCCGGTTTGGCCGGCGCGGTGGTTTTCGATTTTGGCCGCGAGGTCAGTTAGATTTGTGCCGGCCCTGCGCGCGATGGCGTCAAAAATATCGCCAGCGGCCGAGAGGCCGGCTTCGATGCCGGCATAACTGGGATGAATCGAGCCGTTAACAACTCCGAAGACTCCGGGAATCGCCGTTGGTGTTTCGCTAATGGCCATCACGCAGGTGGAAGTGCCGATGACGTTGACGATATCGCCGAGGCGGATGCCGGCGCCGATGGCGTCCCAATGGGCGTCGAGAGCGGCGACTGGAATGGGGATGCCTGCTCGTAGGCCGAGCCGTTTGGCCCATTCGCCGCAGAGATGGCCGGCGATGGCGTCGGACCGCATGTAGTTGCCGGTGAGTCGATTGCGCGCGCCGGTGAGAACGTGATCGAGGCCGGTGAAAAAGTTGTCGGGTGGAAAACCGCCGAGGGATTCGTTCCAGAGCCATTTGTGTCCCATGGCGCAGACGCTCCGCGGCAGTTCGTCGGGTCGCGAGATGCCGCAGAGCAGCGCGGTCATCAGATCACAGTGCTCGACGGCGGTGGCGAAGCGGCTGCGCTTTTCTGGAGTGCTTTTTAGCCAGTGCCAGAGCTTGGACCAGCCGAATTCGGGCGAATACGTGCCGCCGCACCAGTCGAGATGCGGCAGCTTTTGATCGCGGGCTGACTTTGTAATGGCCTCGGCCTCGCGCCAGCCGCGATGGTCGCACCAGAGGTAATAGTCATCGAGCGGCTGCAGGTTTTCATCGACGGGGACGATTGTCGAGCCGGTGGTGTCGATGCCGAGAGCGGCGATTTGACGGGCGTCGATATTTGCAGCGACGATGGCCTGCTTAGCAGCGGATTCGAGAGCCGTTAGGTGATCGACGTGTCGCTGCGAGGCGTGATTCGCGTCGTCGGCGCGACGAAGAACTGGATAGTTAGCGACACCGGATCCGAGACGGCCACGGTCGCTGTCGAAGATCGAGAAGCGAACGCTTTGCGTGCCGAAGTCGACGCCGGCGACGATGGTCATGCGGCCTCCGCATGCTCTTCCGGCGGCAGGGTGAGGAACATCGTGAGGATGGCGCTGACAATGTACATCACAGCGTAGATCCACATGACGCCGCCGACGCCGATCGTTGGCTTAAACAGCCAGACGATGGCCGGACCGACCCAGTTGCTGGCGCCGGCGCCGAGGTTGAGGAGCGACATCGCGGCGCCTTTGTTGTGCGGCGCGAGCGAGGGCATGAGAGCGGAGAGCGGGACGTAGCCGGCGAGAGTGGCTCCATAGAGGATCGCGGCGACGACGGCGAGTGGATAGACGACGTCGAGAGAGTATTTAGCGCCCAACGAATGCGGCACATAATAAAGCAGAAGCGTCGTGATCGCAGAGCCGATACCTCCGCAGAACGCAACGGTTTCGCGCCAGCCGAGCTTGTCGCCGAGGAAGCCGAAGAGAAGGTTCCAGATGATATTGCTAAGGAACATGAAGAACAGGAGGCGGAGCCACTGTTCGAGCGAGAAGCCGATGGTTTCGGTGAAATAGATCGGCAGGAAAACGAGGAAGCCGTTTTGGGGAGCGGTATTGATGACGCGGACGATGGAGCCGATGGCGGTTTTGGGTTCTTGCCAGGCGATGGAAACGCTGGAGAGCACGGTGCGAACTGGATGAGAGCCGGGCGCGGCGAGGCGGTGCTTGCCGGTTGGTTCTTGGAGGCCGAGGAGGGCGATGATGCCGCCGACGATGACCAGGCCGAGCGAGGCCCAGAGAGTGGCGTACGGGCCGATTGCCGGAATCAGAAAACTGGCGATTAACGAGCTGGAAGTGAAGAGTCCGCCCGTGAGGGCGAACCAAAACCAACCGACAGCGGTGCCGAGTCGTTGTTTGGGTGCCGCGACGGTGATCCAGACGAGAAAGCCGTAAGCGAAAAGTGGATAGCCAAAGCCGCGAAGGGCGTACATCGCCATGATGAGGTTGTAATTGCCGGGCCCGACGCCAAGCAGCAGAAAGCCAACTTCGAAGAGGGCCCAAATGGCCAGGCCGATCGCCATGACCTGGCGTGGGCCGAGCAGATCGGACAGCGCCCCGGAAAGCCAGGCGGAAATTGCGACGGTGATGCCGTAAACGGTAAAGATGAGTGCGACATCGTGCTCGCTGGCAATGCCTTGATCGACCAGATATTTGGATAAGTAACCGGCTTCGACGCCATCGCCGATCATGAAGAAGAGGAGGCCGACGTAGCCCCAGAGGAGGGGCGGGTAAATGCCGAGGCGATCGAGGAAAGATCTTGATGAGTCGCTTGCGGACGGATTAAGCATGGAGAGATTGCTCGTGGCGCTCCGGGACCAAGTTTGGTCCCGGCTAATGGGATTTTTGGATTAACTCACCGAATTCACCGATGTGCGAAACGACTAGGTCCGGTGGCTGAGACATTGCTTTCGCGTCGGCTGCCGTTGCTTCGCCGCTCAAAACCAGCACGGCCATCGCGCCCGCTCGTTGGGCCATGGCTATGTCGGTGTAAATACGGTCGCCGACCATAGCTAGTTGATTCGGTGTGATGCCGTGCCTCGAACAGACCGCCAGCAGGATAGCCGGGTCGGGCTTGCCAAGCACCAGGGGTTGGCGACCCGTGGCGGCTGTGAGGGCAGCCGTGATGGCGCCGCAGTCGATGAGGACGGTGGGCTCGTCGGTGGGGCAGACCAAGTCTGGATGCGTAGCGATGAACGGGAGGCCCCGGCTGATCCACCAGGCGGTGCGGCAGAGGCGGTCGTAGGTGAGAGTTGTATCAAAACCGACAATGACCGTCTGCGGGTCGTCCCAGGAGATGCGAAAGCCAGATTGCTCGAATTGCTGACAGAGCGACGGCGTGCCGAGAACGGCGAGGCGATTGACCTGAGGTAAATGCTCGCGCAGGTGCGCGATTGTCGAATCGGCGGGAGTGTAAATCTCGCCTTCCGTGGCGGCGATGCCGAGCTTGGCCAGTTTAGAGACGTAATCGGCTTTGCTGCGGGAGGTGTTGTTGGTGAGAAACGTGTAACCGAGGCGAAGATCGCGGAGCTTGGCTAGAAAGGGGAGCGTTTGGGGAAATAGTTGGTTGCCGCGGTAGAGCGTTCCATCCAGGTCGAGGACAAAGTGGCGGATGTGGGACAGGTCGTGGGGCATTTTTGCGTTACGGCGGCCGTCTCGTCAGACAATTGAGAATTGACCTGAACTAGAGAATAGATTTGTTAAAGCATCGTCGAGCAGCCCGGTACGGTGAGCGAGGTCGAGGATGGTGAAGCGGCGGCGGATGAACAGGGCTTGCCAATAGCTTTGGCGCAGGCGATCGCGGGAAATGCCGATTTGCTCGGGCTCGTATGCGGCGGCGGCGTCTTGAAGCATCTGCTTCACCACCTTAGCCGGGATGATTTGTTTTTCCAACTTCTGGTGAAGATCGGGCCATGTTTGTCGCAAACGTTGCAGTTGTTGACGTAGAGCTGCGGCGTCAATGTATTTGGCCGCAGTTTCACGGTGGGCTGTGTCGGCGAGTTCGCCTTCGCCGAAGAGTTTGGTGATTTGGGCGTTTAGCTGCGATAATGTTAGAAGCTGGTTTACGGCCTGTTCGATGTCGATCGCACTCAAATCACGGCTTAGCAATTCTTCGTACAGCGCAAGCGAGGCCAGTGTGCCGATGCCGACTTTAAAGCCGTGGGACGGAGCATGGCCCTCGTGCGTGTGATGCTGCATGTCCCACAGATGACTGAATTGGTGCTCGGCGCCGGAGGCGGGGCGGCTGGTTTTGTGGGCCTGCATCGCGAAGCCGGTCATCATCAGGCCGTTCGTCAGCCGCCGGAGCGCGGCTGGCTCGCCACGATGAATGGCGGCGGGTTCGCTGAGCCATTCGCGAAGATGCCGCTGGACGGTGTCCCAGACGGCGGAGTCGATCGATTCGATACCCAAGGCGTCGGCTAGTATCCAATCCGCGCCGGCGGCAATTTTAGCCAGCAGATCGGCGTAGCCCGATGCATTCATTCCGACGGGCGCCGTGGCGATTACATCCAAATCGGCGAGAACAACGAGCGGGGCCGGGCAATCGAATGTTTGTTTCGAGCCTTTCGACGTGATCGATGCGCCGTAAGCCGTATACCCGTCCATCGAGGCCGCGGTAGCAACGGCCATGTACGGCCGCTTCAATTGATGAACCGCCAGTTTCGTCAGGTCGTTGATCGTGCCCGAGCCAACGGCAACCGGAATCGCATTCACTTTGGCCAGCGCCGCCCGCAGATGATCAACGCAGCGCTCCTCGGCATAAACATCAGGCCCGAAAATGAACGGCAATTCCGTTTTTTGACCCGCGGATTCGAAACTGCGGCAAACATCGCGTCCGGCCGCATTAAACGTGTTCTGGTCAGCCACCACGATCGCCGTTTGCCCACCAAAGTGCTCGCCAAAACGCTCAGCAAACACCCGCGCCGTCTCATGCCGAACGCCGCCGCGGACGGCGAGTTGCTTCGTGTCGCGGGCCGATCGCAGGGCCCGCTCGATCAGTTCGTCTTCTGTCGATGCAGTCATGTCGCGGTAGCAAGGGTAGCCAGAGTTGGCTCGCGATGATTTATTAGATGAGTCGTGAGCAGTGATTTGAGGAATTAATTTGACGACGTGATCAGACGCTGGGCAAGGCCGGTCGAAGGCTGGGAAGCGAATTTTGCATGACGGACAAACCAATTGTCATCCTCGGCGGCGGCATCAACGGGGCGGCCGCGGCCCGCGAGCTGGTTCTGAACGGACAAAGCGTCTGGCTGGTCGATACGGCGGATCTGGCCTTCGGGGCAACGGCCTATTCCTCACGGCTGATCCACGGTGGCCTCCGCTATCTGGAATTCGGCGAGTTTTCTCTCGTGAAGGAATCGCTGGACGAGCGCGCCCGGCTACTGCGACTCGCGCCGCATTTGGTGAGGCCGCTGCGGCTGTTCATTCCCGTGCAAAACGAGTGGGGCGGATTTTTGCAGGCGGGGCTAAAATTTTTCAATCTGCTGCCAAAAGGGACAAAGCCGGCGCATCGGGGGTTGCGCGTCGTGCAAATGGGGTTGGCGCTATACGACTGGTATTCTTGGGGCGGCGGGATGCCGCCGCGGTCGCAGCATCGAGTTGACGAAGCGAATGTGCCGCAGATCAATCCGGCCGTCGGCCGAAACATGTGGGCCTATTCGGACGCCCAGATCAGCTATCCCGAGCGGCTGGTGGTCAATTTTTTGACGGATGCGCGGCGGCTGGCGGCTGAGAAGGGCATTGATTTTAGGGTACTCACGTATCATCGCGCGGTAATGGAGGGAAAGCGTGTCCGTCTAGAGTCAGTTAATAGCCAACAGACGCCGGTGGAGGAAATCGAACCAGCGGCGATTATCAATGCGACTGGCGCCTGGGTGGATGCGACGCTTGCCAGGCTCCCGGCCGAATCACGCCGGCTGATGGGCGGCACCAAGGGCAGTCATTTTTTGACGTTTCAGCCGCGATTGGCGGAATTGCTGCGTGGGCAGGGCGTTTATACCGAAGCGCGCGACGGCCGCCCGGTCTTTTTGCTCCCCTTCACCAACGGCGGAACGCTGGTCGGCACGACCGACATCCCCTTTCAAGGCGACCCGGCTGACGTGACGGCGACGGAAGACGAGCTCAGCTATCTGCTCTCGGTCGTCAACGACACATTTCCGACGGCTGACGTGACGCGCAGCGACATTGTGATGCACCAATGCGGCGTCCGGCCGTTGCCCTATGTCGACGCCAAGACGCCGGCAGCGATTACGCGGCGGCATCAACTCGTGTGGAACGAAAATTGTCCGCTGCCTTTGGTTTCACTCGTCGGCGGCAAATTGACGACGTGCCGTTCTCTGGCCGAGGAGACAGCGGCCGCCGTGTTGACTCGCCTGGATAAGAAAGCCATCGCCAATTCGCGCGAGCGGCCAATTCCCCAGTCTGCCGGCGACGAGTTAATCGCTGCGGCGACTCACGGCCAAATTTCACCGGCTGCGATCTCCAGTGTCATTAACGACGAGTGGGTGACGACGCTCGATGACCTCGTCGAGCGGCGGCTCGTCCTGCATTTTTCGCCGCATTTATCGCGCGAGCTGATCGAACGTCTGACGGACGAACTCATCCGAGCCAACAAAATCGCGCCGGATGAAGCCTCAGCCGCGATCGACCGCTGCGTTTCGCGGCTACAGCACCATTTCGGCGTTGGGTCAGTCGGCCGCTCTCTGTAGCCCTCACGCTCCGCGTGAGGAAGCCCGGAACTACGAAACCATTAACCATTTTTGCGTTGACTTTCACGCTCAGCGTACGCGGCTTAGCGGCCGCACGTAGTACCGTGAACTGCCAAACGGCACAACGAGGCTTCCCGAGGGGCGCGCAAAATTGGGGCCATAGGGAATCGAATAGACCGATCCGATCGGGCGTGGCGTCGGGCGAGAAAGCGTATCGGGAGGCAGCGGCGCAGCCCGCAGAGGCGCCGACCGAACCAGTGGTGGATTAATCCGTTGTAATGGAACGACACCCGGCGCCTTGATCGTTGTCGGAGGCGGTGAGCCATTTTGGGCAACAGCCAACGCGGGCGCTACCGCGAAAACGAGGAAAAACGAACCCATCTTGAACGTGCCATTCATCAACCACAATTATAGAGTGACCCGAGCCGGCTTCCAGCGAATTTGTTTTTGGGTTGCGGGCCAGTTTGCTGATCTCTGCAGCCCTCACGCTCCGCGTGAGGAAGCCCGGCACTACGAAACCATTAACCATTTTTGCGTTGACTTTCACGCTCAGCGAATGTGGCCTGGCGGTGGGACGTAGTACCGCGAACTGCCAAACGGCACAACGAGGCTTCCCGAGGGGCGCGCAAACTTGGGCCCATAGGGAATCGAATAAGTCGATCCAACCGGCGGCGATGCCGGCCGAAAAAGCGTATCCGGCGGCAGCGGCGCAGCCCGCAGAGGCGCCGGCCGAACCAGTGGCGGATTAATCCGTTGTAATGGAACGACAACCGGCGCCTTGATCGTTGTCCGGGGCGGTGAGCCGTTTTGAGCGACAGCCAACGCGGGCGCTACCGCGAAACGAGAAGATACGAGGTCATCTTCAACGTGCCATTCATCAACCACAATTATAGGGTAACCCGAGCCGGCTTCCAGCGAATTTGTTTTTGGGTTGCGGGCCAGTTTGCTGATCTCTGTAGCCCTCACGCTCCGCGTGAGGAAGCCCGGCACTACGAAATCGTCCACCACTGTTTTTGCGTAGCTGAGGAATACGCCCCCCAAGGCCCAACGGGCGCGATTCGCCAGGCCCAACGGGCGCGATTCGCCAGGCCCAACGGGCCGCAATTCGACAGGCCCAACGGGTCGCATTCGCGCCAGGCCCAACGCGCCGCAATTCGACAGGCCCAACGGGTCGCATTCGCGCCAGGCCCAACGGGCCGCATTCGCGCCAGGCCCAACGGGCCGCAACTCGATAGCCCAGGCCATCGGCCTGGGTTAACAAGGCCCCCAATCACCTTCCAAAAGCCCCAACGGGGCGCGCTGTCCGCGACTTCGTGGCTCGTTCCAACAGTTCCCAGTTCGGAACGGACGGCTGAACCTCCAACCACCTAACCACGATCTCCCCAGTCGCATCTCGGACGGGTGGCTGGGTTTTTGCGCAGCATAACCCGGTTGAACCGCCAGCCATCCGGCCACGATCTCCCCAGCCGCATCGCGGCGTCGGCCCAAAGCCTGGCGGCCTTGGCCCCAGGTCGAGATGAAACCCGAATTCAATCCTGAATCTTCAGAACCATCAGGCCGCAATTCCCCAGGCCCCACGGGCCGTAATTCGATACCCCAGGCCATCGGCCTTGGGTTAGTCTTTGCTAATCGAGAAAGACGACCACCACGAACTCAACATCCAATGCTGCGTCTCTGCTACGGCATCTGGCGCTCCTGCCAATTCTTCTTCTCGGCCTCTAACTCGATAACGCGCTTTACGTATGATTCTTCGCGTGCTTTTGCTAATCGCTCGATCTGCTCAACTGTCGTTGCCCGTGCGGCATCATAGGCGTCAAACATGTGTACTGCTAAGTCATATTGGCCCTTGACCGGTTCTAAATACTTTTGTCGATACGCGCCAAATGAATGTTCGCTCGAAAGGATATCAACAACCATCTTCGACAAATCCCTCGTAGTTCTTCGGTGTTCCAAGTGTTCGTTATAGAGAACGTTTTCCAGCCCACCGATCTCATCCGATGCTATCTTCAGTTCCTGCGTTTTTTTGGCGAGTGCTGCCTCTAAGCGGCGCTGTTGTACGCACCACCCAACCGCCAACCCCACCACAACCATCAACCACAGCAAGTCTCGGATTGTGAAGCGGAGCATGGGTTAGTCACCGGGAAGCAGAGCAGACACGCCAAACAAAACTAACGCAGCCGTCACGCCCAAGGCGATAGGCGCAACAATTATCGGCCAGTCAAACCAGAGTATTGCCAGCACTGGCGGCCCCACGGCCATAGCGATCAGCAGCGTGCGGAGTCGGTAACGCATCCACTTATTATATCCGAGTGCCGTTTTCCTGCACTTTTGCGACGCGTGGCGTGCGTTTGGCGTCATCCTGGAGCGCTTCGCGGTTCGAACTACGTCGCTAAATCAGGATGGAAAATCCCAGGGTGGAAATTGGTCACCCTAACGCTCGGATCGTGGGTCGAAACTCGATGCAGACTCTTATTGTCCTAATTTGAATTCTAGGCCGACTTTCGCGGGAGATAGCGACTGAGGTCGATCAACAACGACCTTTTCGCA
>DASXLL010000028.1:0-3472 GCA_036496265.1 Pirellulaceae bacterium
CAATCCCTTTTGCCTGTTCCGAAGTTGAATGAACGTTCCGGGAGCGTAGTAGGTCAGCCGCCAGGTCAGGGCGATCAGCAGCGTCATGAGATACTTGCACCAGCGCGGCTTGCTGGATGTCCTGATGAAATTGACATTGGCCTCAACTACGTCGGGATCCTCTTCGCCACCGGTATAGACGTGATGCACATTATGCTCGTGCTGAAATGCCGCCGGAAGCATCCATTCGTTCCAGTCGAACATCCGCCGCCAGCCGCGTCCGAAATGGCTGCCACGAAAACGATTGGGAACGCCTTCGATGCCGTCAAATGCCCTGTGCAGAATGTGATGAGCGAGGCCCCACCTGGCCGTTTGTCCAATGGCCACCAGCAGCACCGACAGCGGGTTGAAGAACAACCAGGCGGTGCCAAACCCGATCAAAGTACAAAGCCGGCCGGCGATCTCGGCATTGCGGATATATTTGACGTCTTGGAAGCTGACCGAACGCCTCAGCCGATGTTGCAGTTCGTTCAGCTCACTTGAAAATTCGTCCATGAATCAATGTTCCTGCCCTGATTCCCGTGTCACCCGAATCCTTTCGAGGATTTGCGCGCAACTACCGAGGCGGGGAGAGAATAGCAGCGACAGGACTCGAACCTGTGACCCGGGGCTTATGAATCCCCTGCTCTACCAACTGAGCTACGCTGCCAAGTTACCCTCAACCATAAGGTCCCTCACCAACTTTGACAAGCGATCCTCGAATACCGTTTGCGGTTTCGCAAATGCAATAATCTCACCTTCCAAATACATCCCCGCCAGACTCCAATCCACTCTTCCTCCCTCACGGCCCAATCGCCTGCCCACCACGTTCGCCGGTGCGGATTCTCACGCAATCTTCCAGCGGAAGGATGAAGATTTTTCCGTCGCCAAGTTGCCCCGTCTCCCCCATGCGCGCGGCATGTACGATCGCTTCGATCGTCGCATCCACAAACGCATCATTGACCGCGATCTCCAGCTTGACTTTCGGCAGCAGCCGCACCTGGAATTCCGCGCCGCGATAGACCTCGGTATATCCCCGCTGCCGCCCGCAGCCGCGAACGTCGGTGACGGTCATCAAATAGACATCGCGTTCCGACAGGGCGGTCTGCACATCTTCCAATTTTTCGGGACGAATAATGGCCGTGATGAGTTTCATAATTTTAAACTTTCTGGGTAAAGCGCAATGAAATCAAGATTCGATTCGCACCGTCAGGACTTTGTTCTCCAGCACCGCCTGGAATAGCTTGCCGAGATTTTCTCTGATCGCGGCCGGATCGCCGCCGCTGAAGCGGAAGCGATTGCCGGCGTGCCCGGCGCTGCATCCGCGTACGCCTCCAGCGCCGTCTTCACCGCGAGCGTCTCGCTACGCTTCGCCGCCCGCGATGCAGCATGCGATGTTGAACCGTGTTTCGTGATGTTTGGGAACATACAAGACACAAAGAACACAGAGGAAATGCACAGAAATACAAACTCAATCTCCTTCCGTGCTCTGTGCCCTCTGTGTCTCTGTGGCCAGATGAATGTCAGCAATCAGGGCATTACCCGCCTCGATGCTCCATCGCCCATTGCAGCGAAAAGCGCGTCAGTTCCGTGCCGCTTTTCAGCCCCAACTTGTCCTTAATATGCTCGCGATGTGTTTCGATCGTCTTCACGCTGACCGCCAGCCTGCGTGCGATCTCCGTCGGCCCCACGCCCTCGGCGATCAGCCGGAACACTTCAAATTCCCGGTTCGACAGCGCCTCCAGCGGCGAAACCGCGTCCGTTCCCTTCGGGTCGATCAGCTTGTGAACCATTCGCGAAGCGACTTTATCGCTGACATATAGCTCGCCGCTCAGCACCCGGCGGATCGCCGTCAGCACCTTGTCCATCGCCTCCTTTTTCATGATGTAACCCTTCGCTCCCGCGCGAAGGGCACGCTCGGCATAAATCGATTCATCGTGCATCGACAGCGCCAGCAGCGGCAGGCCGGGATAATCATCATGAAGCGTTTTGATCAGATCGAGCCCATTCCCGTCGGCCAGCGAGATGTCAATCACCACTACCGCAGGCTCAAGTTCACGAACCATGCGGACTGCGTCTTGAATCGATTCCGCGCCGCCGCAAACGCTCAAATCCGCCTCATCGTCGATCAGAATCATCAGCCCATGGCGAACCACCGGATGATCCTCAACGAGAAGCACGCGGGCTTTGGTCGGCGGAGATTTGAGTGCAGTGGTTGCCATATCGAGCTTAAACCCATCTTTCAGCCCGCGGCATTATAGCGACAGGTCACAATCGTGCCGCCGCGTTCGCCACGCCGGATATCGATCGTCGCGCCAATCATTCTGGCCCGATATCGCATAATGCTCAAGCCCATCCCCTCAACCGGCCCCGCGCCGAGCTTAATCCCCGTGCCATCGTCAATAATTTGCATGGCAATATTGCTCCCCGAGTTTTCCAGCCGAAGCGTGATATTTCGGGCCTGCCCATGACGCACCGCGTTGCTGATCGCTTCCTGGGCGATGCGGTATAAGTGCATGGCGGCGGCCAAATCGATCGAATTAAACTCCCCGCTTTGCTCGACCACGCATTCAATATCAAAAAGGCTCTCGGCATTGCCGGCCAATCCCCGCAAGCCATCCGCCAAACCTCCGCTCGCCATCACAGGCGGCGAAAGCGTTCGGCACAGATCGTGCGTCCATTCCACCGCCGTCTTGGCAAGCTGCGAAAGCTTCACGGCCTCGTTAGTTTCTGGAGAATTTTCACTGGCGAGCCGCTGCTGCAAACGTCGCGTCATCAGCGCGATGCCCGTCAAATGCTGCCCAAGCCCATCATGCAGATCATGACCGATCCTCCGCTGCTCGTCGTCGCTGATCTCCAGAATCTGTTTTTCCAGAATCCGCGCCGCCTCCGCATTGATCTCCGCTCGCTGCCGCGCAAATTTTAAGCGGGCGGCAATCATGCTGATCAAGACGCATTCCCCCGCAAACAACGCCAATCTCACCCCCTGATCCGCACTTTGCAGGGCCAGCTTGTGATACGGCATCATGAAAAAATACCCATCCAGAAGCGTCGCCAGCGCCGTCGCCAGCAAGCCCGGCCCCAGCCCCCCAAACACCGCCGACGCAATCACTGCCGCGAAAAACAGCAGAAACGGCTCATCATACGTCACCAGCGGAACCAGCAGCAGCTTCAACGCCAGCGCCACTGCCACCGCGGCAACCGCCGCTCCATATCGAAGCCATGCCGCCCGCCGCCCCCCTGACAGGATCGCCCGATATTCCTCCCAGCGCGTCGAATTGGGCGCATCGTCACGATTCAGCTTCGGTGGCGGATGACGCTCGGTGGAAATGCCAACCCCCGAGCGCTCGTCACGCTCGGGGGCTTGTTCTGATGAAATTGCTTTGTTGCTGGCCAAGTGAGCATTATGGCCCAATTGCGGGCCCGCCGCTTTCTCCGGTGCGGATACGATAAC
>DASXLL010000029.1:0-1538 GCA_036496265.1 Pirellulaceae bacterium
CTTGGCGCTATAGCCGCCTCACCTGCCCGCTGGAATTGGTCCGCCTCAACGCAAGTCGGGCTTGCTTTTCCGGCTACGAAAGCCCGATGATTTGCCAGAGGCGGCCGCTTCAAAGGCGACCGTCCGCTAAATACGGACTACAAATAAGAATAGCCGAAAAGCAACGCGTTGGGTGGCGGCAGCCCCGGGAGGAGTAAATGGCTTCGGTCGCAATCCGCGACGTCAAGAAGGCCTTTGGCGCGACGGGCGTTATCCATGGCGTGGACATCTCGATACGCGACGGCGAGTTCGTTGTGCTGGTCGGCCCATCCGGCTGCGGCAAATCGACCTTGTTACGGATGATCGCCGGCCTGGAAAATATCACCGCGGGCGAAATCCGCATCGGCGAGCGCGTTGTCAACACCGTGCCGCCGAAAGAGCGCGACGTGGCTATGGTGTTCCAGAACTACGCGCTCTACCCGCATATGACGGTCGCCGCCAACATGGCATTCTCCATGAAACTGCGCGGTGCGCCGAAAAGCGAAATCGACGAGCGTGTCAATCGCGCAGCAGCGATTCTCGGTCTGTCGCAATTGCTCGAGCGCTACCCACGCCAACTTTCCGGCGGGCAGCGTCAACGCGTCGCCATGGGACGCGCCATCGTGCGCGATCCGCAGGTCTTTCTGTTCGACGAGCCCCTGTCCAATCTCGACGCCAAATTGCGCGTCCAGATGCGCACCGAAATCAAAGAGCTGCATCAACGACTGAAAACCACAACGATCTACGTCACGCACGACCAGATCGAAGCGATGACCATGGCCGACAAGATTGTCGTGATGCACGACGGCCGCGTGGAACAGATTGGCGCGCCGCTTGAACTCTATGATCGTCCCGACAATCTGTTTGTAGCCGGCTTCATCGGTTCACCGGCGATGAACATGATCAAGGGCCGCATCCGCGTGAATGGCGCGGCCAGTTTCGAAGGCCCGGCTGGTGTTAAATTTTCGCTCGCAACCACGGGCGGTGGCAACGACGGACGACCGGCCGTCTACGGCGTACGCCCAGAGCATTTCTCGTTATCCGACGACGGCGCCGAGGCGGAAGTGCAGGTCATCGAACCCACCGGTTCCGAGCTTCAAGTCGTCGCCAAGCTCGGCGGTGAGGACATCATCGCTGTTTTCCGCGAACGCCATCAGTTCAAGCCGGGCGAAAAGATCCGGCTTAAGCCCGATCCGCGCCTCGTTCATCTTTTCGACGAGACGACGGGAAAACGTCTGAGTAACTAGAACCACAACGGAGGAACGACCATGAGCAACTTCACCCGCCGCACCTTGGTCAAGGGCGGCACCGCGGCAGTGGCCGCCGGAGCGTTGACCGGCCCGGCCTTGCTCGAATGGGCAAAGGCCTGGGCGCAGAACGCGCCCTGGAAGCCGGAAAAAGACGCCAAGCTCTCAATGCTGCGCTGGAAATATTTCGTCCAGTCGGAAGACGATGCTTTCGTAAAGCTGATCGAGGCTTTCACCAAAGCAACGGGTGTGAAGGTCGATATCGCGCGCGAG
>DASXLL010000030.1:0-30497 GCA_036496265.1 Pirellulaceae bacterium
TACACGACTCTCTTCACGATGCACGCCACCGTGATGATTTTCTTCGTGATCATCCCGATTCTCGCCGGCGCGTTCGGCAATTACTTGATCCCGTTGATGATCGGCGCCGACGACATGGCCTTCCCCACGCTGAATATGCTCAGCTACTGGTTCATGTGGCCGGCCTTCATCTGCATCGGCCTCTCTTTCCTCTGGCCCCCCTATGGCGCCGGCGGCGGCTGGACGAGCTATCCGCCGCTTTCGGCCGTGCCTGAGGCATCGCCAAACAGCGCCTGGGCCCAAACGATGTGGCTCCTCGGCGTCACCTGCGTCGGCATCTCGTCGATGCTCGGCTCCGTCAACTACATGACGACGATCATCCAGATGCGGGCCCCCGGCATGACCATGTTCCGCCTGCCGATGACAATCTGGGCCATGTTCATCACCGCGATCTTGCAAGCCTTTGCGCTCCCCGTGCTCACAGCCGCCGGCTTCATGCAGCTCATGGATCGCCTGCTCGGCACCGGCTTCTTCCTTCCCGAAGGCCTCGTTGTCAACAACTCGGCCATGGCTTCCGGCGGCGGCCAGCCCATTCTCTGGCAGCACCTTTTCTGGTTCTATTCGCACCCCGCCGTGTACATCATGATCCTGCCGGCGATGGGCATGGTCAGCGACATCATCTCCTGCTTCTCGAGGAAGCCGCTGTTTGGCTACAAGCCGATGGTCTATTCCATCAGCGGCATCGCCGGCCTGGGGTTCATCGTCTGGGGCCATCACATGTTCGTCTCGGGCATGAACCCACTGCTCGGCATGACGTTCATGGTCAGCACGATGATGATTGCCCTTCCCAGCGCCGTGAAAACGTTCAACTGGATCGGCACGATCTGGGGTGGCCAGATTCGCTACACGACGCCCATGCTCTTCGCCCTCGCGTTCGTCTCCATGTTCATCATCGGTGGCCTCTCCGGCATTTTTATGGCCGCGACACCCGTCGATATCTTCATTCACGACACGTACTTCATCGTCGCCCACTTTCACTATGTCCTGTTCGCCGGCACAGCAATGGCCGTCTTCGGCGCGATCTACTTCTGGTTCCCCAAAATGTTCGGTCGCATGATGGACGAAACGCTCGGCAAGGTTCACTTCTTCCTGACGTTCATCTTTCTCAACGGCACCTTCTACACCATGCACATTCTCGGCGCCGTCGGCTTTCCACGTCGCCTGGCCGACCCCTACGACTACGAAACGTTCAAGCACCTGCTGCCCATGAATCAATTCATGAGCGTCTGTGCGATTCTCATGGTCACGACGCAAATCATCTTCGCCTTCAACTTCATCCGCAGCATGTTCTTCGGCACACCCGTCGGCCGCAACCCGTGGGGCGCCAACAGCCTCGAATGGTTCGCGCCCAGCCCGCCCGGCCACGGCAACTTCGACATGCAGCCCATCGTCTATCGCGGCCCGTACGAATATGGCTCTCCCGAAGTCGATACCGATAACTACCCCCAGTGGATTCCGCCACCCAGCGATCCTAGCCGGATACACAAGCCCGCTCACCACTAACAAAAGCACGAAGCACGAAGCACGAAATCCGAAACAAATTCAAAAGGCGGAAAATCAAATTCAGGAAGTCGTCGTTTTAGTCATTTTGATTTGATTGCTTTGAATTTGTTTCGTGCTTCGATATTCGAATTTCGGATTTTGATTTTTCAATGAGCTCGACCTCGCAAGAACGACCCTCCCCTTGGCCTCACCGCCTCGCCGTCGCCCTTGCGCTCGTCACCTTCCCGCTCATCTGGGTCGGCGGCCTCGTCACCACCTACGACGCCGGCATGGCCGTCCCCGATTGGCCCGGCACTTACGGCTACAACCTCCTCCGCTATCCCTGGCAATCCTGGCTCGCCGGCCCCTGGGACCTGTTCATCGAGCACGGGCACCGCCTCCTCGGCGCGAGCGCCGGTTTTCTCGCCATCGCCCTCGTCGCCGCAGTCTTAATCGCTGATCGCCGTCGCTGGCTCATCGCCGCCTCCTTCGGCGCGCTCGCCCTCGTCATTGTTCAAGGTCTCCTTGGGGGCGCCCGCGTCCTCTTCGATGCCCGCCTTGTCGCCCTGCTTCACGGCTGCGTCGGCCCGCTCTTTTTCGCGTACTTAGCCGCCCTCGTCGTCGTCACTTCGGAATGGTGGCAATCCGCGCCGCAACTTTCAGTCGCAAAAGGCCAGCGTCTCGTTCGCGCCGCTTGGACCACCGCCGCCATCGTGTATCTGCAACTCGTTCTCGGCGCGATCATCCGCCACGTCCCACTCGCTGCCGCGACAGGCATCTTCCGTGCCGCCCTGCTATGCCATCTGCTCCTCGCCGTCGCGTTAATCGGTCATGTCCTGATGGTCGCTGTGCGTGTCGCTCGCCTGCCGCGCGAAGCCAATGGCTTGCGAACAATGGCTTGGTTGCAAGCAGCCCTCGTCGGTGTGCAAATCGCCCTGGGGCTGGCAACGTATGTTGCCAAATACGCCTTCCCTGCCTGGCTTGGTGATTACTCCTTCGCTGCCAACTTCGTGGTGCATGAAAAAAGTTTGTTTCAATCGCTGATCACGACAGCTCACGTCGCCAACGGTTCCCTGATCTTGTTCATCGCGACGGTGCTGGCGGTCCGTTCGACGCGGCTTTTTTGCCGCCCGGAGTGTTTAGCAGTCCTCACTAGCATTTGGCCGGCAGAAATCTCGCCGGCCCAATGGAGGGCCGCATGAGCGCTTCCACGATCGTGCTCCAAGAGCCGCGAACGGCGCTTCTCAGTCGCCTTTGCGACTACATCGAACTCACCAAGCCGCGGATCGCCGTCCTCGAGCTCGTCGTCATCCTCGCCGCCGGTGTCGTCGCCACGTGGGGGCAGCCGTCGCCAGGACTGTTGGCTCACGCCATGTTTGGCACACTCCTCGTCGCCGCCAGCGCCAGCGCCGCTAACCAGTGGCTCGAGCGCCGCGAGGACGCCCGCATGCCCCGCACCGCCAATCGCCCGCTCGCCTGTGGCCGCCTGACCAGCGGCGAAGCGCTCGTTTTCGCAGCCGTCTGCTTACTAGCCGGCGCCGCCGACCTTGCTTACTTCACCAATTCCTCCGCCGCCGGCTGGGCTCTCCTTACCTGGGTCCTCTATGTCCTCGCCTACACGCCGCTCAAGCAAATTTCTTCTGCTAACACCGCCATTGGCGCTGTAGCCGGCGCTTTGCCCGTCCTCATCGGCTGGACCGCCGTCGGTGGTCAGATTGACGGTCGCGCTATGGCCCTGTTCCTCGTTCTTTTTCTGTGGCAATTCCCGCACTTCATGGCCATCGCCTGGCTCTATCGCCGCGACTACGCCGAAGCCGGCTATCAAATGCTCACCGTGATCGATCCCACCGGCTCTCGCGCCGGCCGCCAGTCCGTCATCGCCGCGCTCACTCTCATCCCAATCAGCATTCTTCCCGTCTTGGCCTCGCCCGGCATCGGCAGCGTGCTTTACGCCGCTCTCGCCGCCTTCCTCGGCTTCTGCTACCTGTTGATTGCCGCCTGCTTCTGGCGTCAGCCCAGCGACGCCTCCGCTCGCGTTTTACTCAAGGCCTCGCTCGTCTATCTCCCGACCGTCCTGATTACCCTCATGCTCGCCCCCTGGATTTAATTCCTGACCTCTGAACCCTGAACCCTGCCGATGTCTCACGCTCATCACGCCGCCGTCAAGCTCCACTACCAGCCGGCTCTGCCGCTGGGCCGCGGCAAGCTCTGCTTGTGGCTCTTCCTATCGACTGAAATCATGTTCTTTGCCGGCCTGATCGGCACCTACATCGTGCTGCGGTTCGGGGCGCCGCCCGGCAGTTGGCCGACGCCGCATGAAGTTCACCTGAACGAAAACATCGGAGCTTTCAACACGTTTGTGCTGATTTGCTCCAGCGTGACGATCGTCCTCGCCCTCGAAGCCTCCAAGCAAAACCAGGCCGGCCTGTCCAAATTCTGGATGGTCCTCACGTTTCTGCTCGGCAGCGTCTTCCTCGGCGTCAAGGCTTACGAATACAAAGAAAAATTCGCGCATGGCATCTATCCCACGAAGCCACACAGCCGCCTCTACGAAAAGGCCGATCTCTACTACGTCCAGGGCGTCCGGCTAAGCCTCGCTTCGCAGCGGGACAAGCTCGTCGTACGCCAGGGCGAGCTACAGCAGCAGAACAAAACGCTCAGCGAGTCCGAATCCGAAAAGCTGGCTTTGCTCAACGGCCTGCTCACGAATCTGGTGCAGTGGACCGAACTCCGCGCTGTTCGCGATGCGCCCGAAGGCGATCAAATCGCCCGCCGCCTCGCCATCGACAAAATGGCCAAGGCCATCAACCCCCACTGGCTCCTCGGCAAGCAGGGCGAAGAAGCCGAGCACCTGTATCTGGCTTCTCTCGACGATGAAAAGCGGCAAATCGAGCACGATCTGACTTCCATCGAGCAGCAGCGCACCGATCTGCAAAAGCAGCGCGATACCCTCCGTGGCGATCTGGAAAAGCTTCAGCCGGCCAAAGCCGCCGCTTCTGATTCGGGGGAGCGCGGTGTGCAATTCGTCGCTCTCCAAAACCAACCCGCCGCCCCTGCAGACGCCACTCCTTCAGCAAACACAGCCGAGCAGCAAACCAAGCTCCTCGGCGAAATTGGCCGCCTCGAAGAAAAAATCCAAGCCACCGATGCCGAGCAGAAGCGCTACCAGGGCCGTTTGGATCTGCTGGACGTCTTGAAAGACGAGCCCCACGGCCTCGCCCACAAATATCCTGACCTCCATCTGCCCATGGTCATTCCCAGCGGCAACATGTGGGCCAGCACCTACTTCCTTCTCACCGGCTTCCACGCCATCCACGTCCTCGTCGGTCTCATCGCCTTCGTCCTCGTCCTGCTTTACAAGCTCGACCACACCAAATCCCACATCCTCGAAAACACCGGCCTCTATTGGCACTTCGTTGATCTCGTCTGGATCTTCCTGTTCCCGCTCCTGTACCTCTTTTAATGACAACTGGCCGCTGGCTCCTGGCCACTGGCTCCTCGCCCCATGGCTGAACATCATCCCTTCGACCCCCGCAGTCCCGGCATTGGCTACGAAGCCGAAGCCACGGACCAAGATCATGGCCACGCCGGCATCGGCAAATACATTGCCGTCTTCGTGGCCCTCCTCGTACTGACGGCCATCTCGTTCGCCGTCGGCAACTATCCGCCCTTGCGCGAGCATTCGCCCGGCACCATGTGGGCCATGATGATGGCCGTCTCTTGCGCCAAGGCCATGCTCGTGATCCTGTTCTTCATGCACATGCTCTGGGAGGCCAATTGGAAATACGTCCTCACCATTCCCTCCGCCATGATGAGCATCTTCCTGCTCCTGATGCTCGTGCCCGACGTCGGCCGCCGCACCGATCGCTATTCCGAAGAGCGCTGGCTGTATGCGGCTGAGCCGCAGGCTCAAGACCAGGTGGAAGCCGCCAAGACACATACAGACGACGTTCACACCGACCACCCGCCCGCTGAAAAAAAGCACTAATAAAAAAGCACTGACAAGAAACACGAATAACGACGTGACCGCTGCGATTGGCATCTCCGGCGTCGAGCATCATTACGGCTCTCGCCAGGCCCTCGTCGATCTTTCATTTGATATCCACAACGGCGAGCTCTTCGCCGTTCTCGGCCCCAACGGCGGCGGCAAAACGACCCTCTTCCGCCTCCTCTCCACGCTAATCCCGCTCCAAGCCGGCCGCGTCAATATTCTTGGCCACGATCTGACCAACGAGTCGTCCGCGATTCGCGCTGCTATCGGCGTCGTCTTCCAAGCCCCCAGCCTCGATCGCAAATTGACCGTCGCCGAAAACATTCGCCTTCAGGCTTCCCTCTACGGCCTCCGCGGCTCTGCCCTCGAAAAGCGCCTCGACGATCTCCTCAATCAATTTGCCCTCGCCGACCGCAAACACGAGCTTACCGAAAAGCTCTCCGGTGGCCTCCGCCGCCGCGTCGAGCTCGCCAAGGGCCTCATCCACAATCCAAGGCTGCTTCTCCTCGACGAACCCAGCACCGGCCTCGATCCCGCCGCCCGCAGCGACCTCTGGCAATATCTACGCCAATTGAAATCATCGCAGGGAACCACGATCGTGCTCACGACGCACTACCTCGACGAAGCCGAAGGCGCCGATCGCCTCGCCATTTTGAACGAAGGCCGCCTCGTCGCACTGGGACAGCCTGACGACCTCCGCTCCCAAGTCGGCGGCGATTCCATCACGATCGATACTCGCGACCCGGCTCAGTTGGCCGAAAAAATTCAGCGATCAGCGGGACTGATGGCTCGTGTTGTGGACGACGCCGTGCGGCTGGAAGTTCCCGATGGCCACACCTGGATCGCCCGACTCATCGAGCAATTTCCCGGCGAGATATCGTCCATCCGCCTCGGCCGCCCCACGCTCGAAGATGTTTTCATCGCCAAAACCGGCCACCGGTTCTGGCAGGAACGAGGTTCGTAACCATTTGGCGCATGCTGATGTTGTTCGCCGCGCCGCTGCTTACACTTTTCGTCCCAACATCCGATCCAGCGCATCGCTCGTGTGATACACGATCGCCTCGGGCCAGTGCGGAAACGGATTGAAATACTCGAACGTCAGATACCCGCGATAGTCAATCGCGTCGAGCGCCGCCAGAACCGCGGGCCAGTTCGTCGTTCCATCGAGCAGCAATCGAAACGCGTTGAGATTGAACTCGTGGACTTTCTTGCTGTATTCCTTGAGGTGGATGTTCTTGATTCGCTTGCCCAAAAGCGGAATCCAGTCCTCCGGAAAGTGATACTGCATAATGTTGCCCGTATCGAAGTGGATTTTGACGTTGTCGCTGGCGAATTGATCGACAAACGAGTTCATCTCCTGCGGGCTGTGCAGAAACCCATTGGCGAAGATGTTCTCCATGTTCAGCGACACCTTGTGCTGCTGCGCCAGCGGAATCAGCGACTTCACGGCCGCTGTCGCCCGTTCCAGGGCCACATCGTGCCGCACTGGCGGCTCATCCGGAACCCAAGGTGCATACACGCTGCCGGGAACCACTAGCAGATTGTCGGTTCCTAACAGCCGCGCCGCCTTGATCATCTGCCCGGCCAGCTCGACGCCCTTTTTCCGCCGCTCGGGATCCTGATGCGTGAAGGCATATGGCCAAAACAGGAACGAGCAAACCCCGCTGATCTGAATGCCGATCTTCCGGGCCATTGCGCCGATATCCTTGATCGCCGCCTCACTGGCCTCCGGCGACAAATCGCCCTCCAGGGCGTAATTGAGTTCCACGCCATCGAACCCCGCATCTTTGCACAGCTGCAAGCATTCCTTCAGCGACATCTTCTGTGGATACGGCAGCGCCCACAGGTTGATTGACTTTTTCATGTCGTATTTTTTGCCGGCCGGCAGCTTCTCGTCTCTTGCTACTGGCTCCCGGCCATTGCTTTCCTCTGCCAATAATCCCTGCGCCGCCAAAAACGCCGACCCAAACGTGGCCGAATAACCGAGCAATTCGCGGCGCGATAGTTCCGACATAACACTCTCTCCAAATACGAAATCCAATGCGTCCAAACTGTCCGCCGCAGTGTAGCGCCTCCCACCAGCAAAGGCAAACAATGGGCAACCCTAACGGCGTTCCGCTACAATGACGCCATCACTCCGCCTTCATCCCTCATCCTTATTACTCCAATGCCCCACGGTCCCCGTTTTCAACAACTCGCCGCCGACGCCAAGGCTCACATCCGCGAAATCACCGCCCAACAGGCCGCCGCTGAGCAGCAGGCCGGCGCTCTGCTGATCGACGTCCGCGAGTCGGATGAATTCACCAAAGAACACGCCACCGGAGCGATCCCCATGAGCCGCGGCACCCTCGAACTAAAAATCGAGGAAAAGGCCCCCGACGCCGCCACACCCATCATCTGCTACTGCGGCGGCGGCAGCCGCTCCGCCCTGTCCGCCGAAAGCCTCAAACGCATGGGCTACACCAACGTTTCCTCGCTCGCCGGCGGTTTCAAGGCGTGGAAAGACGCCAACTTACCGACCGCAACGTAGGGTGGGACCAGCGAGCGCAAAAGCGCGCCGGCCAACCAAGTCTATTATTTGTTCCTCACCCAATTTTCCCGCCTCCGACTCGACATTGCCTCAGCCACTTGCGACAATCAAAGCTACTCTTTCGGCCGGCGTTCGCCCGGCCAAAAAACGCTCGGCTCAAAGCGCCGGAACATTTCGAGAAGAGAATTGAGGAGGGCTCACACCATGTCACGTCGTTTTTCCCCTCGGCCGGGCCTTGCCCATTCTCGCGCGGCGGCCTTTAAGATAAAGGGGTTCACGGCTGCCGGCTTTACCCTGGTCGAGATGCTCGTCGTCATTGCGATCATCGCGGTCCTTGCCGGCCTGTTGCTGCCAGCCATTCAAATGGCTCGCGAAGCCGCCCGGCGGGCCTCGTGCAGCAACAATTTGCGGAACCTTACGCTCGCCATTCAGCAATTCGACCAAGCCAAAGGTCAATACCCTGCTTCGCGCACATTTTGGAACAACCCTATGTATGCCAAGCCGGCAAGTTTTGCATCATCCGGTGCTGCCGGTTCTATTTTGACGTGGGTTCATGAGATCATGCCCTATATTGACCAGCTTGCAACTCGGGCGAGGATCGAAAACCAAAACGCGACTATTTTCAACCAAAAGGCGCCGCCCAACACGAAGGAAGGCCTGTTTTTTGGAGTTCCCATTTGGGCTATCGACGGTGGGTCAGGCAAGCTTGGGCTTGTTTTTTGTCCTAGCGATGAAACCGACGACAGCATATCGCAGAACAGTGATCTTAACGGTAGCCCCCTCAAATATTCGCAACTTAGCTATGGGATTAACACCGGTGTGCCTGACAACACATCTCCGCCGTCAACGCCCGGTGCAGCGATCGCCGGTTTTGATTGGCCAGCCAACGGAGTCATCGATAATCGCCTTAAAGGGTCATCAGATATTCAAAAGACATTTAAGACGACGATGGCTGACGTTGTTAATGGCGACGGGACAACAAATACGATTATACTCGCTGATAACGGAGATCTCGAAGAGTGGAATTACGCGCCGACCGAGTATAATGTCGGCATCGTGTGGGACGACAATTATCAAAACGGCAATAATCAGATTCTCAATAAATATATCGCATACCCCGGTGCGCCGCCAAATACGAAGCCCGATTTATTAGCGAACCTGGGCAGTTCAGCTCTGTCCTACGCCCGCCCGCTCAGCAACCACCCCGGCGGGTTCATGGCGGCTTTTTGCGACGGAAGGACAAAGTTCATTTCCGAAACAACTGCCTTTCCCGTCTATGCTTCCCTCATGACGTCAAACGGCAAGAAGTATGCTCCTGCTGGATTGGCCCAGAACCCGCCGAGCAGCGCGACGCAAGCGATTCGGCAGACTTTGTCCGTGCCACTTAAGGATGGCGACTACTAACGCGGCCGCGGCTGCGACAAAAACTCGTTCACCGATTTAGGCGCGTCGCTCTTATCCTTCTCGCTGCTCCACCACGACGCCGGGGCGATGCCGCTGGAATCTTTCGTTGTTGATTTTTTGTCGGCCGGCTTGCTCTGCTGGGTGAAGATGCTGTTGGAGCCGGTGATCTTGGGCGGTGGCGCGGCTTTTTTGTTGTCCCAGGGCGTGAGCGTGTCGGCAGTTTTCGATAACAACTGCTGCGTGCCTTTGGACATTTGACTCCAAGTCGAAGGCTGATTCGTCGGTTTTATTTTCGGCCGCGCCGGCCGGGTTGTTGTTTGCCACAGCTTCGGCATGTGCCAGCCGCTGGTCGGGGCGCTCCTTGCGCGCGAGGATGTCGTGGGCTTGCTGGCAAACGGATTCAGATTGGGCATTTTCCAACTACTATCCTCGCCCACTACCGACAGGGGCGAGAACATCGCTAGCAAAGCAGCAACGATGAGATTCAACGACAAGCGCGACATGGCAGGGACCTCCTGTCTCAAGCCATCCAAGAAACGAACTGAGAGATTGCGGAGTTTCGCGGGGGACTTATCGCAAAATCGCCCCATCGCGACAAGAGCAAACACCGTAGACATCACGCTCCGCGTGATGCTTTCCTGCAGGTGATCCCCGCAATCTGAGCTGCCTGACATATTTCCTCACGCGGAGCGTGAGGGCTACCTTAGATCGCCTAACAAAACCTATACAAACCCGAAGCGTAAGCGAGGGAATCAAGCCAGTTCGGACTGTCCCTCGCTGACGCTTCGGGTTAGTGTTAGACGTTCTTAGTTATTTGCTCTTGGCTTTGCCGCCCAAGAAGCTCAGCCACTTGCCGCTGCTCGTTTTCGTCGGTGCGGCAGCATCAGCCGCTGCGGCTGGCCGCTCACCAGTGAGGTTTTCCGTCAAAGCGGTCATCGCTTGCGTAATGCTGGCCCGCGGCGCCTGCTCGATAAGCGGCACGCCGTTATTGCGCACTTCGACCATCGTGCGGTAGTCGTTGGGAAGCTGCCAATAGATCTCGCGGCCCATCGTCTCCTGCGCTTTTTTCAAGCTGATGGCGCCCGTTTCCAGGCCGACGCGATTGACGACGATCTTGATCTTCTCCTTCAGCGTCTCATCTTCGCCGAATGAGAGCATCAGTCGCACGACGTTCCGCAAACAAGGCAGATCGAGCTGCGTGATGAGCAGCACGTCCTTGGCCGAGGTCAGCGCGACTTGGTCGAGGGCGGTATAGCTCTTGGAAAGGTCGATTACCATGTGCGTAAACGACGCCTTGAGCAGCCCCAGCACGCGCGTCAGGTCATCCGGCGAGACATGGGCCGAATCTTGCAATTGCACCGGCCGCGGCAGCAGATACAGACCCGACGAATGTTTTGTCAACGAACGCTTGAGCAGCGTGAAGTCGAGCCGCGAAATGTTTTGGGCCACATCGACCAGCGTGTAGTCGGGAATGCTATCCAGGCACACGTCCGCATCGCCCAGAGCCATGTCCAGATCGACCAGCACGGTGCTATTGCGCGGTTCCTTCGCCAGGATGCACGCCAGGTTGACCGCGACGCTGGTCGAGCCCACCCCGCCCGTCGCTCCGCAGACCGCGATCACATGGCAGCTCCGGCCGCGGCCGTCCCCAGTGCCAAATTTTGCCGCACTGATGCGATCGAGCGCAGCCATCAGGTCTTCGACCTTCAGCGGTTGCGTGAGGAACTCTTTCGCACCGCCGCGCATCGCCCGCAGAATAACCTGGCCGTCGTTTGAGCTGCTCACGACGAGTAGCGCACAGTCGGGAGCAATGTCGCGGACCTGCTCCAGCAGCTTCAGGCCCTTCTCCGTGCTGCTGTCGATCGCGATCACGCCGATATCGGGCTTCGTCTGACCGATCACGTCTGCGAAGAATTCATACCGCGAGCACTCCGCCTCCAGCCAAACGATCTCCATCCCCAGCAGCATGTTTTTGAGCTGCGTGCGGCTGTTGTCGTTCGGATCGACAATCGCTATGCGGAGAACGTTGCTCATCGCGGTTGGCGCAGCGTCAATGGAAATCAAACAGCCGAAGAATCACAGCCAATTTCATTATCGGCTTAGACCCGCGGCCCACGGAGCAAGCCTTCGCTCCCTCCGCCAGGACATTCAAGTCTAGGTCAGAGTTTAACGGCGGAAGCGATTTGCAGTGGGCAAAAAGCAACTCCGCCATCAGCACGAATGAAACCCACCAGGAATGAGGCCCCTGGCCGGACTAGCCGCTATTTCAGCTCATCATAGCCTTGCGAGCCGATGAGTGCCGGCTGTGCTGAACGCAGGCCATGGGTGTTGATTGAGGATTGCGGCGCGGCGGCAGGCTGTGGCATGCCGGTTATGCGGGTTGTGCTGACTGGCTGGGCGATGGCGCCTGTACCAATCGCAGCGCCGCGCGGCGTCGCCACCGATGTAGCCGCAATCGAAGGCTTAGAGGCCTGCCGGACGGGTCCGTTGTCGTCGTTGCGAACACCGCTCATCGGCGCCGGCGAGGGTCCCATCTGGGCCGGCGGCAGTTGCTCGAATTGACCGTTGATGTTCGGCATACCGCTGGGGAGCATGCCGGGGTTGCAGCCGCCAGGGCCGCAGTTGCCGCCTGGGCCGCCGGCAGCGCTGTTGTTGCTCTTAGGCACTTCGAGATAGCCGCGGCCATACAACTCAAGGTCGGTCGGCGTCGTCGTTAGCTGCCCAGGGCCGCACGGCGGCACTTCATTCGGGTCCATCGCTTCACACAGCTCGGGCGTGACGAAGATGATTAGCTCAACATCGTTCCGCAGATTCGAAACCCGGCGGAATGGAATGCCGACCCAAGGCAGATCGGCCAGCCACGGAATACCACGGTTAACCGTGTCTTCCCGCGTGAACACAAGGCCGGCGATCGCCAGCGTCTGGCCGGCTTTCATTTCGACCGCCGTGTCAGCCGTCCGCTGCCGGAAGCCGGGCACGCCGGTAACCGTGTCGCGCAACGTCGGATCGATTTCCGTGATATCCGGCCGCACTTCGAGGCGAATCATGCCGTTGCCGAGAATGATTGGCACGAAATCGATCGCCGTCCCGAACTGGCGATAGGTGACCGTCGTCACGCCGAGGGCTTGCTGCAGCGGAATCGGCACCTGGCCGCCAACGTTAAAGTTCGCTGGGCGGCCGTCAAGAGTCACCAGCGTAGGCTCGGCGAGCAGTCGGGCCAGATCGTTCTCCCGCAAGGCTTCGACAAAGCCAAAGAACGATCCTCCGGAGCCGATGATGCCGAAACGAACGGTCGCACCCTGAGTGCCAGTGACGGTGCCTGGGGCCTGTAAAATGCCGCTCACGCCCTGGCTGATGAATCCGCCGCCCGATGAGATCTGCGCCCAATCGAAACCGAGCGTCCGCAGCTTGGTGCGCGAAATTTCCATCACCTTAACGTGCAGCAAAACTTTGTGTACGCCGCCGACTTTCATGTCATTGATGACTTGCGGGAAATAATCGCGCGCCACGCTCAAAATGCTCGCCACCATGTCCGGCTTGGGCACAAAGCCGGAGATATAGAGGCTGCTGTTGAGCGGATACAGCCGCAGGGCCGCTTCCGGAAACAGGCTTTTGAGCGTCATATCGAGCTCGGCCACGTCGCCCAGAATAATCAGGTCGAGCGTCGTGACGTTGCCGTCGGTGTCCCACACGTTGAGCTGCGTCACGCCCGACTTAAGAGCCGACAACTGAATCGACTTCGACGAAATCGGCGAAACTCGGACGAGATCCGGGTTATTGACCATCAGCCGCGGCACTTCGAACGGAAATTCGACCACCCGGCTTTTGTTGACCGTCATCTCGAGGCGCTCGGCCGCGCCGCGGACCTTGAACGTAACGCTGCCCGGCTGTTCTTGCTGAGCGCGCAACGGCGGAGCCGCAGCAATGGCCAAGCCAATGGCGGCTGCCAGGGCGACTACGCCCTTGTGCATTGATCGCGACATCCGTGTCTCTTCCTTGCTGCCTACAGCGCGAGTGGTCCGGTCCTTGGACTAACGTGCGTCGTTCCAAACTTCCGTGGGAAGTTATTTCCCGTCCTTGCTCGTCTTGGTTTCTGTTAGCGTCGACGAGCTATCGTCGGTTTTTACGGAGCTTTTGTTGTCAGTGCTCTTGGTTTCGGTTTTGCCGTCGGAGCTTCCGGCTCCGGCAGCAGCCGATGTGCTATTCGAGGACGTCGCCGAAGGCGTGGCATTTGGAACGCCAAAGCTGGCTTCGACGGGCAATTGATTCTTGTCTGTCCGCCATTCGAAGACTTTGCGGTCGCTAGGCGACATCAGCTCCATCTTCCACAGCGGAGGGGCGTCGGTAGGCGGTGCGGGCGGCTCGCTGCCCACTGCATTCTGCACAAAGCCCATGAATCCCGAGCCTGGCGGCGGCGCGGGTGGTGCGGCGACTGGTTCACTGGCCAACTTTGAGCGACCGGTAAGGATGTCATTGAGCGGCGTCACTTCCTCGCCGGCCGCCTCGTCGTTCTCGTCCGGCCGGCGAAGCGTTAGCATAATCTTGCCCATTGCCATGGCCACAGCCAGTTCGCGGGCGTGTTCCGGCTTAACGAGCAGCGAAATGGTTTTGAAATTGACCGTTTCGCCGCGGGCTTCGTTGGCCCGCTCGGTATTTGTATTGACGGCGAAGACGCGCACGTTTTTCAAGATCGTAAACGCGCCGGTTTCGGGAATGTCGGCGCCGTTCCGCTTCAAGAAGACCATCACATCGACGCGGTCGCCGGGCGAGATGCCCTTCATGACCGTGTCTTCATCCACCTTCACCGGCATCGCCCGATAGCCCGCCGGCACTTTGTTGGCGATGTTCGTCAGCGTGTCGGAAATCTTATTGACGTGCAGCGGCTCGCCTTTGAAAAAGCGCGCATTGGCGAACTTGTCCTTCACGTCTTCGAGCTTGCGCACCGCACCCTCGGGAATCTTGGCCTTGGGCCAATCCTCGAGCTTGACGTTCTGGGCGTCGAGCTTGCTACCGATGTCAATGTCGGCGAGGGCGACCAGAATCTGCTCCATCTCCAGCGACGGGCCGGGATCACGGTTCATGACCTGGCTGATGCCGATCGACGCCACCAGGCCGCAGCCCAGGGCGATGAAAATCAGGATCAGCGATTTCATGCGCATCGAATTGCCTCTATCCCAAGCCGTCCGCGTTGATTTTGATTGCGGGCCTTTGGTAATCGCCCTAATTAATCCGTAGTTTCACGACGCATCGCGGTTGCCGAAGTTAATGTCTGGCTTCCTAAGTACATTGGCGACGGCAACCAACTGACTTGACTGAAAGGAATCGAGACGGTAACCGTCACGGGGTCGCCATACTGGGCGCCAGACGGCGGATTCGGACTAACCGTTACCGTTGCACCCGAGATGAACGCGTCCGTCAGGAAGCTGTTGACGGATGTAGTGACGCTGCTGGTTGTAGCGCCATCGAGCACCGCCGCTCGGGCTCCCTCGCGGGAGGCATTCGTCAGAATCTGATAGACCATCACCATTCGGCCGTACTCGATCATTCCAAAAACGAGTAACAGAAACACCGGAGCGACGACGGCAAACTCAACCGCGGCCGCTGCCAGCCGTTTTTTTCGGAATAATCGGTAAGGTCTATCCAGCTTGTCTCCCGCTAGCCGCAAACTTCCTCCAAAGAACCTAGATTTCGGGCCGCGCGATAGCAACATCGCGACAGCATTGGCCGCCTGCGTGACTAGCTTGCTCATACCAGCATTCCCGTCCATACGAAGTAACCGATCGTTCCGATGGCGATCGGAATGCCATAGGGCAGCAGCAGCATGGTGGGCTTTCGCTGGGCGGCAATTGCCGAGAGCTGCTCTGGATTTCGAATCACGAGGATCTCATTCAAGATCACCATGAACTGGGCCGCGTGTCGCTTCCACGCCCGAGTTGCCAGAACCATGGCGACGGCTAACGCTGCGCCGACGATCGCGCTTACGGAGAAGGCGTAGGCCGTGTGCATTCCGTAAATCCACGCCCCAACGCCGGCCAGCAGCTTCACATCGCCAGCGCCCATGCCGCCGATCGCATAAAGCGGCAACAGCAGGGCCAATCCAACGACCATGCCCAGGAGACTCCAGCCAAGGCCTTCCCAGCCGAACGCCAGCGTGCTGTAAATCCAGCCGCTAACGATGAACGGAAAAGTGACCCAGTTCGGGACCTTGAGCTCGAAGCCGTCGATCACAGCCGCGACAATCAAGACCACCGTCACGAACCAGACGGTCCAGTGCTCGGCGATCACAGTGGCATAGGCAGAGAGAAGTTCCATGACAATTTGCTTTCTGTATTCCCCGGGAGACATGTCATCAGTCATTGGTCATATGTCATTTAAAGGAGTTTTCACTCCACAAATGACAAGTGACAAATGACCAACCAAAAATCACGTCCCTCTCGCGAAACGTTGCGAGAGGGACGAAAATTGACACTTGTTGATACTTCTGCCGATTACGACGAAGCGGTCGTCATCACGGTCGCGACGCTGTTGAACGTCGTATTGGCGTTGCTGCCGATCGCTTGAATGGCTGTCAAGCACACGACGATGATCAGCGCGAGCATCACCGCGTATTCCACAGCAGTCGGGCCATCTTCAGACTTCAAAAACGAGCGAATGTGGCGAATGGCATTGCTCATGGGACAGTTCCTTGGAAATGGTTGACGAGGTCGAGTTAAATCGGGGCGGTGCCGGGCCCCACGATGCTTTCTCATTGCATTGTCTTAATTGCGCGCCCGCCCCATCCCAACAATTCGCCCCCGGCGACCGCGCGATAAAACGCGGCCGCCAAGGGCGAAATATGGTGGATGCGGCTAGGAAGATCTCAGCCGCTGATTAGCAGCCGCCAATTTACGACGAAGCCGGTTGCAGCTTTGTGGCCACGCTGTTGAACGTGGCATTGGCGTTGGAGCCGATCGCCTGGATGGCGGTCAAGCACACGATGATAATCAGGGCCAGCATCACCGCGTATTCGACCGCGGTGGGGCCATCTTCCGAAACCAGGAAACGTTGCACCTTCAAAGCGAGATTCTTCATTGCTTCCTCCGAATAGTGCGCCCGCCAAACGAATGGCGAATACGCGCACCACCAAACAAAAGTGAGTCCGCCCGGCACAGCGACTCGCACAAGCCGCCGGCCTGCCTCGTACCGGAACGAGACTCAAACTTCAATTGCTCGCCTCGTCATCTCAAAACCGCTTTCCAGGCAATCGCGCTCGCCGGCGCGAAGCCAGCGAAGACGTAATCCACCCTTTCGGCAACCAGGCTACCGCCCGAGACACGGGTGGCACTGGCGTGTCGCCAGTGTTCCATGTCGCAGTCGGCCCTATGGCTTTGCGCCCCGGCATTGCTACCGGTTTGCCCTTTCGAGGATGCAAGGCGGCAGGCCCAAACGGGCATGCCCCGCGAATCCGATTGTTCGGTCGGGAACCCGACCACTTGTCGAAAGACGAGAAACACACCTGTCCGGATAGAAACGCCGGCCGAAACAGCCAGAATTTCTATCCGAATGAAACCTATGTCAGATTCCAACAGCGTCAAATTCTGAGCTTGAGGGAATATGGAGCGATTTGGCGAAATCTTCGTGCGCGGGCCGTGTGATCTTGGCGCTGGTAGCGGTTGTGCCGCTATTAACTGTTAGCCGAGCGGAGAACCATATCCTTCGATAATCCGGCCGAGGCCAAACAACGCCGCGCCCAGGATCATGATGAGTAGCATCGCGCTAACCGAAAATCCGCTGCCGGTGGCGGCGCGCACGCCCGCCGTGAGCTGCATCATCATGCCAAACGGCAGCAGCACGAGGCCGACGACTTGTAGCAGTTTGCCAAAAGAACGCATAACTTCACCATCCCAACAGCCGGGAGCAAACCTGCTCCCGGTGCATGCGCGGCAGGCATCTTGCCTGCCATATCATCCCGCAGGGCTGGAAGCCTGCCCCACATTGTAGCCGGTTGGCATAAATCGCCCGCGCAGGTAGCGTAAGCGTCGTGAATCGCTTTTTACTTCTACTTGGCCGAGCCTTACGCTGCCGCTGCCCGCTATGCGGCCGCGGCCGACTGTTTCGCAACTGGTTCGCAATGTATCCGCGCTGCGAACACTGTGGTGCCACGTTCGAGCGCGAGCCCGGGTTCTTCCTCGGCTCGATTTACATCAACTACGGCTTAACTGCGTTAATCGTCGCCATCGTCTACCCGCTGCTCCTCTTCCACGGCGGGATGAATGAACAAAAGCTACTGATTGGCGCGGTTACCTTCACCGTGATCTTTCCAATCCTCTTATTTCCCTGGGCCCGCAGCATCTGGCTCGGCTTTGATCAGTGGAACGACCCGCGGAGCGGCGAAGAAATGCCGCAATAACGGCTGGCAGTTTCGATACAACCTGCAAAGGTTCCCCGACCAGCGCGATAGATGCGAACTAATCTTGAGCATCGCTTCCGCTTCGCCTCGTTTGCCACTCGCCATGAAGCTTCAATTCACGTCCACGCCGCTGCGACTGATGTTTCCGGCTGTAGTGGCGTTCATCGCGCTCGTCACCAACGGCGACTATCTGTGCGACTTCTGGCATCACCTGGCTCGTGGCCGGGCGATTGTCCAGCAAGGTCGGCTGGTGAATGAGGACCTCTTCACGTTCACCGTCGCGGGTCAGCCGCTGGTCGATGTTAATTGGCTGACGCAGGTTGGCTATTACGAGCTGTTTCAAATCGGCGGACTCGGCCTCGTGAAAGTTTGCAATGCCCTGATAATCGCGGCGACGATCGCGCTCGTGACGTGGCAGGTGTGGCGAACTTCAAAATCGGCGGTATGGGCTTCCGGTGCGGGCATTATTGCGTTTTTGGGCTGCTGGCAGACGCTGAGCATCCGACCGCAAAGCGTGTCGATGCTTTTTTTCGCAGGTGAGTGTCTGGCTTTGGAGTTGGCCGGTCGTCGCCGCACTTGGCTCATGGCCCCGCCGCTTCTCGCCCTGGTCTGGGTAAATGTTCACGGCGCGTTTCCGCTGGCCTGGGTGCTGGTTGGCATTCATTTCACCGCTACCGTGATTGATGGGTTTCTCAAATGCGGCTGGCGGGTAATTGGAAGCAAGCAAGTTCACGCCTTGGCAGGTTGCCTGGCAGTGACGATGCTGGCGACACTCGTCAATCCGTATGGTTGGCATGTCTATCAATACGTCGGCGGTACGTCGTCGCTCGCTGCCCAGAGGCACATCGATGAATGGATGCCGCCGCCGCTCGGCCGCTTCATTGGCATCATGTGGCTAGCGTCGCTCTTGATCTCGATTGTAGCTTTGGCCCGCTCTCGGCGGCGTCTGACGCTGCTTGAGGCTCTGATGCTGGTGGCATTCGCAATTCTGGCCGCCGGATCGGTGCGAATGATCGTGTGGTGGTTCCTGGTTCTGGCTCCGATCCTGGCCGCTTCTCTCACCCGGCTGATACCCCGCGTTTTAAACGCGGTGGATGACGATCAGCCTGCATGGAGCAACACGATCTGCGCAGCCGCACTGGCGCTGATGGCCGTTATTTGCCTTCCCGGCTTTGCTGAATACAACCCGCTCATTCATCGGCACCGCACCGAGTCGGACTTGGAAACCGTCGCCGCGCAGATTCGCAGCCAGCCTCTCAGTCCGCGCATTTTCAGTCGGTTCGAATGGGGCGAGTATCTGGCTTGGACGTTGGCGGGCAAAGCAACCGTTTTCATGGATGCACGAATCGAGATCGTTCCTGACGATGTCTGGTCCAACTATGCCTGCATCACGTGCGGAGGACCAAATTGGCAGCAAATTCTCGATCGTTACCGCGTCGATGCATTGATCCTCGACGCGACCTATCACGCGCGCACAGGACTGCTCGCGGAGGTTGAACATTCGCCGCATTGGCGGAGGATTGACCAACAAGGCCCTGTCGTCGTGTTCGCGAGGACCGGCGAGCATTCGGCAGCGATCGTCTCAGTCTCCGAATGATCGCTTAAGGTCACAGGGGATGGCGATCCAATCACGGTTACACTTTTGCCGCCTGCGCCTTCGCCTTCCGCACTTCCCAATAAAAATACGCGCACAGACTGCCGAAAATCAGCGGCGGCATCGAGAGCATGAATATGATGCTGTAGGCATAGCCGCGGACCAAATTGGCCGATGCCGGATCATGCGCCATGTTGTCTTTGCACGTCGGGCATGCTGACGCCACGGCACAAACGCCAACGGTAATGGCCAGTGCGATACATACCGACTTGAGAATTTGCCGATTCATGCCAGCCCTTAGTTTACGGCGCTAACTTCGCGGCGGATAGATCTGATACAGCAGCAGATAAACAATGACGCCGGTAATCGAAACATAGAGCCAAATCGGAAATGTCCACCAGGCTAGCTTGCGATGCGCAAGACGGCGGTCGGCAAGACCAAGCCAAATCGTGATGACCGCCAAAAACGGCACTGCCGCCGCGAGCAAGACATGCGACAGCAGCAGCGCGTAATACCCATACCGAATTGCGTCCGGCGGATAACTCGGAAACCGTTTGCTTCCGCCCGGAATGTTGAAGTGATAAGTCAAATAGCACGCCAGAAAAACGACTGAAACGCCAAAACAGGCCAACATCGTCCATTTGTGCGCGATCTCTTGCCGCCGCTTGATTTGCACATAACCAACAATCAGTAGCACCGTCGCCAGCGCATTGAGAGCCGCATTAATGTGAGGCAAGATTTCAATGGCGGCTGGCAATGAGATGTCCTGGTTTACTCTCCATCGCAACAGCCGGGAGCAAACTTGCTCCCGGTGAGCGGCGAGCTGACGTTGATTTAAATGGACGGGAATTCCGGGACCAGGTTTGGTCCCGGCAATTAGGTTTGAGGAGCTTTCAGCTGTTCTTCAGCGGGAGGTTCTGTTTCGGCAAGCAGCTTATCGACCAGCAACCGCAACTGCGCCATCTCATCAAGCTTATTCCAAATGAACGTGCCCCGGATTTTGCCCCACTTATCGCACACGATGAGGCGCTCTGTGTGAGTTTGCTTGTCTAACGCAACGCCGAACAACTCGCCGGCGACGCGGCGGATATAAATCAGCTTACCGGTCAGAAACAGCCACTGATCCGGCGTCGCGTTGAGCTTGACGGCGTATTCAGCTAGCCGCTCGGGCGAGTCGATATCCGGATCGCAAGTGATGCTGACGCAAACCACATCTTTGCCCGCGTACGCTTGTTCAACGTCACGGACCTGCATGTTTTGCCGCAGGCAATTCGCCGGGCACGACGAAAAGAAAAAGCTGACCAACCGCACTTTGCCCGTCAATTCGCTCCACCGGACCGTCTTGCCGCTCCGCTCGGTCAACGTGAAATCAGTCAACCAATCGGACTGACTGTCCGGAGGCAATTTCTGATATTCAGCATCAACGACCGCTTCCGACCCATGACCAACCGCGCCGCCCTTCGCATCGCGCGAGACTTTATACGCCACAGCCGCGAAGACCACCGAGCTGCCGATCAGAGCGATCAACGAAACCACGAAACCCACCCGATTCATTGCAAGTCTCCACTCGTTCTCTGCCGGCTGATCCACACGGCCAAGCCAAACGCCGCCGCCGCAAACACTAATGTTACCAGCCAACTCGCCATTAGGCTCGGCACCCAAGCTTCGTGATATTCGGCTGCCGGCGACAAAATCCGCCGCACCCCGCCGACCGCATAGCTCAGGGGATTGGCCCGCATTGCCAGACCTAAGAGCCAGTCCCGCCAACCGGCATCCGTCGCAATCGCTGGAGCGGGAAAAAAGCCGCCCGAGAGCAGCCACAGCGGCATCAGCACGAGGTTCATGATCGCATGAAAGCCCTGTGTGCTGTCCGTTTTCCAGGCGAAGAAAGTCCCCAGGCTCGTGATTGCGAGCGAGGCAACGAAGAGAAACAGCACCAGCTCTATCGCGGCGAGTGGCGAGAGGACGATCGGCAAAGTCAGTCCCAAGAGGAGGAATATCAGCCCCTGAGCGACGGCTACAATCGTCCCACCAAGAACTTTGCCTAGGATCACCGACCACCGCGGAATCGGTGAGACCAAGACTCCCTGCAAAAAACCCTCGCGGCGGTCTTCAATAATCGAAATGGATGAGAAAATCGCCGTGAACAGAACCATCAGCAGCAAACTGCCAGGAAAGAAGTAGTACAGAAAGCTCTGCGTCTGCTGCCCCGCGTTTAACTTGAACGAGCTCGCCATCCCCGCCCCGAACAGCAGCCAGAACACCAGCGGCGTTCCAATCGACCCGACGATCCGATTCCGCTGACGGAAAAAGCGGATGATCTCGCGCCAGGCAAGCGACGCGGAGGCAAAAGCGGCTGTTCTGCTGTCCATTCCAACTCTTGAGCTCTCAGCCGCTCATTTTGGGGCGGCTCATGATTTCCTCAATATACCTGTGATGTTTAATCTTCGCATGGGAGGCAAAACCGCTGTCGCCAGCATAATTGGTCAGGAAAACTTTGCCGTTTTGAGCCCAAAGCGTACGATTCCGATGGTGCATTCGCGCCATTGAAAGGTTCTTCTGTCATGACCCAGCGATCCGACGCTTTGCAAGTACCGTGGATTCGGACCGAATTGCCCGGTCCGCGGGCCGGCCAGCTCATTGCGACCGACGAGCAATACACGTCGCCGTCTTACACGCGGGTCTATCCATTGGCCGTCGAACGCGGCTATGGCGCGGTGATCGAAGACGTCGATGGCAACCGCTTTCTCGATTTCACCGCCGGCATCGCTGTCTGTTCGACCGGCCATTGCCATCCGCGCGTCGTCGCGGCTGTTCAGCAGCAGGCGGCCAAGCTGCTCCACATGTCGGGCACGGATTTTTACTACGCGCCCCAGGGCGAACTAGCCAAGAAGCTCGCGGAAATAACCCCCGGCAGCGGCGCCAAGCGCGTCTTCTTTACGAATAGCGGCGCCGAGTCGGTGGAAGCTGCCTTCAAACTGGCCCGCTATCACACCGGCCGCCAGCACATGATCGCCTTTTTCGGCGCCTTTCACGGCCGCACCCTCGGCGCGCTCTCACTCACCGGCAGCAAGGTCGTCCAGCGCCGCGGCTTCGCCCCATTGATTCCGATGGTCAGCCATGTCGATTATCCCAACGATTACCGCGACTTAAAGAGTCTCGACTGCCTGAACCAACTCGAAGACCTCTTCAAGCGCACGGTCGCGCCTCAAGAAGTCGCCGGCCTCATCGTCGAGCCAATTCAAGGCGAAGGCGGCTACATCGTCCCGCCGCCCGAGTTTCATCGGGAATTGCGAAAGCTCTGCGACAAGCACGGCATCTTGATGATCGTCGATGAAGTCCAGTCCGGCATGGGCCGCACCGGCAAGATGTTCGCGATGGAACACTGGGACGTCGTGCCAGACATCGTTTGCCTGGCAAAGGGCATTGCCAGCGGAATGCCGCTCGGCGCGATCATCGCGCGGGCCGACATCATGGATTGGGGGCCCGGATCACACGCCAGCACATTCGGCGGCAATCCCGTTTCCTGCGTCGCGGCACTGGAAACGATCAAGCTGCTCGAAGAAGAGCTAATCGAGAATGCCAGTGCCATTGGCGGCTATTTGAAGAACCGTCTCAGCGAATTAAAGGGCTCGCACAAGTTAATTGGCGACGTCCGCGGGCTCGGCCTGATGATCGGCGCGGAGCTTGTCCGCGATCGAGCGACAAAAGAACCCGCCAACACCGAGCGCGACGAAATCGTGCAAAGTTGCTTCCGTCACGGCCTCCTCATGCTCGGCTGCGGCGTTAGCACGCTGCGTTTTTGCCCACCGCTCGTGATCACGAGGGAGCAGTGCGATACGGCCGTCGGAATTCTCGATGACATTCTGAAAAAATGGGATTAATCGACGCATGTTTGGCAGCGTGCTATCTCGGCTTGGCATCCAATCGCTGAATTCCGGCGTCTATGCCGGACATTGGATCGATCAGCCTGGCGGCCAGGAGTTTGCATCGCTCAACCCAGCGACCGGGGAAGTGCTAGGCCGAGTCATCGGCGCTAACCAAACTAGCTACGACCAGGCGGTCGAATCTGCTGTTGGCGCCTTCAAGAAATGGCGATTCACTCCCCCGCCGCAGCGCGGCGAAATCGTGCGCCAAATCGGCAACGCCCTCCGCGAATCGAAAACCGATCTTGGAATGCTCGTGACACTCGAGGCCGGCAAAATCAAAAGCGAGGGACTCGGCGAAGTCCAAGAAATGATCGACATGTGCGATTTCGCCGTCGGTCTCTCGCGGCAGCTTTATGGCCTGACGATCGCTAGCGAACGACCAAACCATCGCATGCTGGAGCAGTGGCATCCGCTCGGGCCAATCGGCTGCATCACTGCGTTCAACTTCCCAGTCGCCGTCTGGGCCTGGAATGCCGCCCTGGCACTCGTCTGCGGCGATCCGGTCATCTGGAAACCGTCGCACCTGACGCCGCTCACCGCCGTCGCCGTGCAGCACATCGTGAATCGCGTTTTGGAGCCTGCCGGTTTGGCGGGGCTGCTCAACCTGACCGTCGCCAGCCGCGATATTGGCGAAGCGATGTCAAGCGATCAACGGTTACCACTGATTTCGGCAACGGGAAGCTGCGCGATGGGCCGTTCTGTCGGCTCGACTGTCGCGAAGCGCATGGGCCGCTCGCTCCTCGAACTGGGCGGCAACAACGGCCTCATCTTGACCGAGTCAGCCAACTTGGATCTCGCGTTGCGAGCAATCCTTTTTTCCGCCGTCGGCACAGCCGGGCAGCGCTGCACGACGTTGCGGCGTCTAATTATCCATGAGTCAATTCATGACTCGTTTACGTCGCAGCTCGTGAAAGCTTATAAGAGCATTTCAGCCGGCAACCCGTGGGACGACGGCGTGTTGCTAGGACCTCTGATTCGGGAATCAGCAGTCGAGCAGTTCGAGGCCGCGATCGCGGCAGCCCGCGAGCAGGGAGGCAAGGTTCTCTGCGGCGGCAACCGTCTCAAGCGGCCCGGATTCTACGTCGAGCCAACAATTATCGACGCCAACACCGAGATGCCGATCGTCAAACAAGAGACCTTCGCGCCAATCTTATATGTCTTGCCCTACAAGACGCTGGATGAAGCAATCGAGATTCACAACAGCGTTCCCCAAGGACTTTCCAGCGCCATTTTCACCGATCGCTTTCACGATGCCGAGCGATTCCTGTCCACCGTGGGCAGCGACTGCGGCATCGCCAACGTCAACATTGGCACCAGCGGTGCTGAAATTGGGGGTGCCTTCGGCGGCGAGAAAGAAACCGGCGGCGGCCGCGAAGCTGGCAGCGACGCCTGGAAGGCCTACATGCGCCGACAAACCTGCACGCTCAACTACGGCCGCGACTTGCCGCTCGCGCAAGGCGTCAAGTTCGCCATTTCCTAAAACACTAACCCGAAGCGTAAGCGAGGGTTCACTTGCTGCGCCTTGGCGTGTCACCGCATTGACATTACCATCGACAAATGTCAATTGGGCTGCTCTTAACTGTTTACTGCATTTGCGTGGTCGCCGCGTCGCTCGCAGGCGGCGCGATTCCCAGCGTCGTCAAGCTGACGCACCGCCACATGCAGCTGCTGATGAGCTTCGTCGGCGGCCTGATGCTGGGTGTAGCGCTGCTCCACTTGCTGCCGCATGCTCTGGCACAACAAGGATCAATCGATCGCGTCGCGGGCTGGATTCTCGCCGGCCTGCTGACCATGTTTCTGCTGATTCGCGTCTTCCATGTCCATGCTCATGAGCACGGCGATGTCAGCGATCTCGTCGATGATCACGAGCATTCGCATGATGGCCCCTGCGAGCAGCATCATGAAACCCATGCCCACGCACCGGGTCAGCATCCCTTCAGTTGGATCGGTTTGGGCCTGGGGCTGTCGCTGCATACTTTGATCGACGGTCTGGCCGTCGGCGCGGCCGTTGTTGCGGACGCCCATCATGAGCCCAAGCCAGCGCTCCTCGGTTTCGGTATTTTTTTGGCCGTCGCGCTGCATAAACCCCTGGATGCGCTCTCGATCACATCGCTCATGGCGGCCGGCGGCTGGTCGCGAAACGCGATTCAAGTTGCCAACGGCTTGTTCGCTCTCATCTGTCCGCTCGGCGCGGTAGCAGCGGCCTGGGGTCTGAGCGAGCTGCTGACGGAGCAAAATGCAATCGTGGGCTGTGCCCTTGCCTTTGCCGCCGGCGTGTTTTTGTGCATCGCGCTGGCCGACTTATTGCCGGAGGTGGCGTTTCACGCACACGATCGCTTTCAATTGACCGCCGCGCTGTTAATCGGAATTGCCCTCGCCTGGGGCATTGGATTTCTAGAGCCCCAGCACGCGCATGAACTGCAGCCGCCGACTGCGACCGGTCACGACCACGGGCATCACGACCATGACTAATTGTACTGCCACTAATTGTACCGAGCCCCGGCACATCGCTTGCTCAATTGGTGCTCTGCTTCTAGAGTTGAATAAGGACCAGAAACAAATGGGATCCTGCTCTTACTCTTAATCGTGCTCCTACTCATCATCTTAATCCGAATCTTTATCTTTCTCTTACTCCCTTTAATGGGCACATCCCGACTTGAAGCATTCGCTCCCCTATGCCGCTGAAATTCCTCGAAAAATTCTCCGACATGTTTAAGGACCGCCGCATCGATGTGGCGGAGCGGTTCGAGTTGTTGCGTGAAGCGATCAGCGGCACCATGTCGAACTTCTATATGGCTCGCGATCGCAAGACCGGGAAAGTTGTCGGCTTAAAAATTCTCGATCCCGAAAAATGTGCGTTGTTCGAAGAGCGTTTCAAGGTGCTTAAGAAGCCGTCTGAAGGGGAAATCGCCAAGCAGCTTTCGCATCCGCGGATCGTGGAGACGTATGAATACGGATCAACCAAGGACGGCAAGCAGTATCTGGTGATGGAGTTTGTCGAAGGCCAGGGCCTGCACGCGATCCTGAAAAATCAAAACGAGTATCTCAACGGCAAACGGCTGAACCTGTTTCGACAGATGACGGAGGCCCTCGACGGCGTCCACAAAGCCGGCTACATCCACCGCGACATCTGTCCGCGGAATTTCATCGTCAACGCGAATGCGACAGAGCTCAAGTTAATCGATTTCGGCCTCACGTTGCCGATGAAACGCGAATACATGCTGCCCGGCAACCGCACCGGAACGCCGCTCTATATGGCGCCGGAGATCGTGCGGCGAAAGCCGACCGATTTGCGGGTCGATATTTTTGCCCTCGGCGTCACGGCCTATCAAATGTGGACGTTCGACTTCCCCTGGCCGTCGGGTGACCCGACCGGCAAGGGAGCGTTGCATCACGACAGCCGCGAACCGACGCCAATCACTCAATTTGTACCGAAGATGAGCAAATCGATCGCCCGGATCATCATGCAGTGCATCGAGGCCGATCCGAACAAGCGTCCCGAAAACACCGATGCCGTGCTGACGTTGATCCGCCGGGCCCAATCCGAGCACGCCCGCGAAATGTAGTGTGTGCTCTGCCCTGTAGGGTGGGCTATGCCCACCATGTCCGTGATAAACGACATGGCCGAAAACAAGTCTTCCCGCCGCGCCTTCCTTAGCGGCAAATCCGCCGCCGACGCCCTCGGCGACGCACTTGCCGGCCCTCCCCCGCCCTTGCCGCCACCATCCTCTGTCGTCGGCGTCCAACCCGGCTCCCATCTTCTCTCAGTCAGTCGCGAGGCGATGGCTTGTCTGTTCGAAGTCGTGTTCGACGCGACAAACCGCGACGCAACAGAAGCCGCCGTGACAGCGCTGGAACTCGTCGCGGCTCTGGAAGGCCAACTCACCATCTATCGCGACACCAGCGAGATCGCCGACATCAATCGTCGCGCATTCGACCAGCCGGTCGCAGTCGAAAGTGGCTTGTTTGCGCTTCTGCAACGCGCGATCAAGTTGTCCGAAGAAACGAACGGCGCTTTCGACATCACCGCCGGCCGCCTCAGCAAAACCTGGGGCTTTTTTCGGCGACAAGGGCAAATGCCCGCCGAAACCGATGTCGCCGAGGCGCTCGCCACAGTTGGCAGCCAATACTTGGAGCTGGATGACGCCACAAAAACCGTTCGTTTCCAAAAAACTGGCCTCGAATTGAATCTCGGTGCCATCGGCAAAGGCTACGCCCTCGATCGCGCCGCCGATTTACTTATCGCCAGCGGCCTCAGCGACTTCCTCATCCACGGCGGCAACAGCAGCGTCCTGGCTCGCGGAACAAGGATGAAGGATGAAGGCGGAAGGATGAGCAACGAAGTTAAAATTCGTGATTCAGCCTTCAGCCTTCAGCCTTCAGCCTTCGCTTGGTCCATCGCCCTCCGCCATCCCCTCAAGCCCGACATTCGCCTCGCCGAATTCTTCCTCCACGATCAAGCTCTCGGCACCAGCGGCTCCGGCACTCAATTCTTCCATCACCAAGGCAAACGCTACGGCCACATCATCGATCCGCGTAGCGGCTGGCCAGCTGAAAAAGTGCTCTCCGCCACCGTAATCGCCCCTAACGCCGAACAAGCCGATGCCCTTTCGACTGCATTTTATGTCGCTGGCCTTGAGCTTGCCCAAAACTACTGCCAGCAGCATCCAGAAATCTCGGCTCTCGTCACGACTCAATCCGGACCTGCCGGCATTGAGCTGCACCCCGTAAATCTGTCCCCAGATTCCTGGCGCCGGCTATAAAGCTTGCTTGTCCGACGGCTGCCCGGCTACCATCAACAGAGGTCGATTCGTTTGCGTTTCGGGGGTGTCATGGCATTTCGTTGGGCCGGCCGCTTTCTCGCCTTAGTAGCCGTTATTACTGCTGGGCCCGCGTCGTCATTGGCGGCTGACAACGTCGATTTTCTCCGCGACGTCAAGCCAATTCTCGCCCAGCGCTGCTTTCGTTGTCACAGTTCGCTGGAACAAGAAGGTAATCTGCGGCTCGATAGCGTTCCGGCGATTCTGAAGGGCGGCGACGGCGGCGCTATCGTCGTGCCCGGCAAAGGTAGCGACAGCCGGCTGCTTGCTGCCGTCGAGCGCCACGGCGATTTGAAGATGCCGCCAGAAGGCGAATCGCTGAACGAAAAGCAAATCGCCGTCTTGCGCGCCTGGATCGACGCCGGCGCGCCGGCCCCGCCCCCGGATGCAGTGGCGAAACCGTCGCATTGGTCATTTCAAAAGCCGGTGCGCCCAGCAGTGCCACAAGTTGCCGACCCGGCTTGGTCCGCCAATCCGATTGACGCCTTCATCGCTACCAAGCATGCCGAGCTAAAGCTGGCTCCCGTCGGCGAAGCGCCTCGCAACTTGCTGCTCCGCCGCATTTACATCGACCTCATTGGTCTGCCGCCGACGCCGGATCAACTAGCCGAAACCGCCGACTACGAAGACATCGTCGATCACCTCCTCGCCTCACCGCAATACGGCGAACGCTGGGGCCGCCACTGGATGGACGTGTGGCGCTACAGCGACTGGGACGGCTACAAAGCCGAAATTCGCGAAAGCCAACCGCATATCTGGCGCTGGCGCGACTGGATCGTCGAATCGCTCAACGACGATAAGCCGTATGACCGCATGGTCCAGGAGATGCTCGCGGCTGACGAACTTTCGCCGACGGATAACAACGCGCTTCGTGCCACCGGCTACCTGGTGCGAAGCTGGTACAAGTTCAACCGCAACAAATGGCTGGACGACGCGATCGAGCATACCGGCAAAGCATTTCTCGGCCTCACCTTCAACTGCTGCCGCTGCCACGATCACATGTACGACCCACTCTCCCAGCGCGAGTATTATTCGCTGCGGGCGTTTTTCGAGCCCTACGATGTTCGCACCGATCGCTTGCCCGGCGAGCCAGATACGACCAAGGCCGGCTTGGTCCGCGTCTTTGACGGCAAGCCAGAAGCACCAACGTTTTTGTTCGTTCGCGGCAATGATAAAAATGCGCTAACCGACGAGCCGATCAAACCGGCCGTCCCGGCGTTATTCGGCGATATTCCCTGCTCGGTCGAGTCGCTCCAATTACCTCAAGCCAGTTGGCAGCCCAGCAGCGTGCAATTCGTCCGCGATGACATTCTTGCCGCCGGACAAAAGGAAATCGAAAAGGCCAAAGCGGCAATTGCAACCGCGAAATCCAAGTTCGACGAAGCGCTGCAAAAAGCAGTCAATATCTCCCCGAGTCCCGAGTCCCGAGTCCCGAGCCCCCATCCCGCTCTTGTCGATGCCGACGCTCAAATCGCCCTCGCCGAAATCAATTTACGACTTGCCGAAGCCAATCTCGCCATCAACGAGCTTCGCCTTCTTGCTGACGACGCGGCTTTGGCAACTCCGTCAAAGGCCAGCGCCAGAGCCCTCGCCGAAGCCGCCGCCCGCGCCGAGCGCGACCTCAGTGTCCTCCAGGCCAAAAAAGGCGTCCTCCAAGCCGAAATCAACCTCACCACCGCTCGGCGCAACAAAAAAGACGGCGACGTACGTTCCCTAAACGTCCTCACCGCCGCGGAAAACGGCATCGTCGCCGCCGTCAAGGCTCGCGGGGATGTCATCGAGGCCTTGGAAAAACCGCTCGGCGACTACACGCACTTCGCCCCCATTTATCCCCAGACCAGCACCGGCCGCCGGCTCGCCCTCGCCCGCTGGATCACCGCCCCCGATAATCCCCTCGCCGCCCGCGTCGCCATCAACCACATCTGGCTCCGCCACTTCGGCACGCCCCTCGCCCCCACCGTCTTCGACTTCGGGCTGAACGGCAAGCCGCCGACCAATCAACCGCTGCTCGACTGGCTCGCCACCGAACTAATCAGCAACGGCTGGCGCATGAAACCCATCCATAAGCTCATCGTCACCAGCCGCACCTATCGACTCGCATCCTCAACTTTGAACCTTGAACTTGGAACTTTGAACTCCAGCATCGACCCCGAAAATCTCTACTATTGGCGCGCCAACCCCCACCGCATGGAAGCCGAAGCCGTCCGCGACGCCACCTTGTTTCTCGCTGGCTCCCTCGACCTCACCCGCGGCGGCCCCGACATCGATCAAACCCAAGGCCTGACCAACCCCCGCCGCAGCTTGTATTTCCGCAACGCG
>DASXLL010000031.1:0-22200 GCA_036496265.1 Pirellulaceae bacterium
GCGTCGGTGAGATCCGTGAGATAGGCCTTTCGCGAAGTGGCTTCCATGCCGGCACTCCTAAAACAAGGGACAAGGGAATCCCTGAATCTACGAGGAATGGCGAAACTGCGTCGAGATCACTTCTCGGATAGGCTCTAACAACACGATCGGTTTCAAGATTCAATCCTCCTCGGTGCCGCAGCTTAATAGGCATGAAACCGGCGCAAATGGGGCGGGCTTTTGCGGGGAGACATTTGCGACATTCTACTTGTTCAGACAAGTCCGCACCGAAAACTGCCAATCCAGCCGCGTCGAGTTCGCAATACTCCCCCGCACCACCGACTGACCGCGATCATTTCAACACGACTGCCAACGCTACCAATGCCCTTTCGTACCACGACGTAGCCTTGCCCGCGTCGGGCCGACAAGCCGAATGCATTTGCCCGATACGCTAGCGTGCTGCGGTAATGCCGACCTCGGAGGATGAGACAAAAGCGTGTTGCACTGAGGGAGTTGCGCGCCTCGAACGATGTTACCGCAGTGCGCGGTCCGAAACGTGCGATTTGTGCGAACAGGGGAATAGGTTTACTTCTCAATCAACTTCAGCCCAAGTACTTTGTCGGGAATGGCCAGCACCAGCCGCCCCGTATGGCCCTTGTCGCTGGTGGACCCGTCACGAGCAATGAGAAACTTGCCGCGTTCGACAGGGACGATGCCTAGCGAACAATCGAACTCGAACCTGTCGACGTTCGTCAGTGAAGCATCTGCCTTAAGGAGAATTCTGGGATCGCCGTAGCAGCCGAACCACCATTGTCCATCGGCGAATGTGGCCGTCTGAATGCCCAGATAAGTGTGGCCGCTGGCGAGCGTGTGCTTTTTGACGAATTTGAAATCGGCGTCATACTCGTAGACGTAATTCTCGTTCGCATCGTAGGGCAGGCCCCCGACAACCAAGAATCTTCCATCGTGAAAGGCGATGCCGCCCGCCCCGTAGAAAACTTCGGGCGTCTTATGCTTGGCCAAGCAGGAAAGATCGCTGGCGTCATAGACGTAGACCCAGGAATCGGCATTCCCCTTCGAGTCGTTGAACTTGCCTAGGTTCAAAGCGACGAACACCTTGCCCTGGTGGAAGCACAGATCGCCGTGGTGACTGGCCACGTCCACTTGCTTCACGACCTTGCCGAGACGGTCGGTCTTCACCAGCTTCGTGGTGAATGACCAGAAGATCGCCTCCTCATTCGTGCAGACGCCTTGAAGGTGGCGTGGATATATTCCTTCGCAGGCCACGGGCTGGAAATCAGCGGCGAAGGTGGTTGTTGCGTGGAGGAGGATCATGGTCAGCATTGCAGACACCGTTTTCATCGCCAGCCTTTCGATAATTGGCGGAAGAGTCGTGGAATGAATCTCGCGGTCTTCATTATGTAATCACGTACCACACGCAAGTCGTGTTCTTCGGAGGGGTTGCCGTGACAATTCTCCTGCGTCGAAAACCTCAGCTACCCCGGGCGACGCAGATTATACAAGACAGCGGGGGGACCTGCCGTGCTTGGTTCGACGCCCCGACCGCGATTCGGTATTCAGCGTTGCATCTTCGGTACCACCAGCTGAATGCAATTTGGCTAAATGCATGAACGCCGGCGTTGGTTCTGGAATACCATGGCCGACTGCTGACGGACTATCATTGGTCATAGAGCTACCGTCAGCAATAACGAAAAACTTGAACCGTCTAATTTTGGGAGATTTGGATGTCGCGCTCGAGTCAAGAAAATGGTTCAGTTCCGTATCGTCGTCACTTTTTGAAGACATCGGCAGGCATCGTCGCGGCATCGTCGATCACCTCGCTCGTTTCTCCGGTGCATGCCGGCGCCGACGACGCGATCAAAATTGCTTTGGTAGGTTGTGGCAATCGTGGCGCCGGTGCCGCGCCAACGCGCTGCGTGGCATGGAACTACTCGCTCTCGGAATCGGACCACAGCAGTACCGAGAAACGTTGCAGAAGGTTATCCCCGCAGGAGAGGTAGAGGGAGTTCGTAGCGAACAATGAGCGGATTTTGTCGGACCTTCAATGTGGCTGCGATTGATTAACGCACGCGGTTTTGATCTCTCTCCGAAACCTCAAAAGCGCTCCCTCAGCCAATTTAGACCGTCCTATCTGTGGCAGCGGTCAGTTCGGCCGAGATCAGCGGTTGCGCCGACCGAGGGGCGCAAAAATACATCGACACGAGGCAGAACCTGCCATGGTGACACGGCGAATTCTTCTAGGTTGCATGCGAGGTGTGATCTACATGCCGCGGTTGCTCTTGAATCCGCTGGCCGCGCCTTCTAAACTTCCCGCAAAATATTGCGCGGCGATCCTCCACGCCCGTCTGCCAAGCGGAAAAAGTGACTTCACGACTCGTCAAAGCGGTTCGCAAGGTATTTCGCATCCGACCGCGACCGAAACCACCGCGCATAGCGCCCGGCTGCGTCCGCGAAGCCCATATTTACAGGCTCACCCATTCGACTTATGGACCGATTAAGGTCCTAGCTGAAGACCACGGGGTTTCACGGCACGTGATCGATGGCCGAAGCATCTGGGAAGCGGATCTGGTGAAGACCTTTGAGCGCGAGACTCATGCCGGGAAGAACGTACTGGATGTCGGTGCAAATCTGGGCCTGCATACCATCCTTCTATCCCGGCACGTCTCACGGATTGGTCAGGGCGGTAAAGTAATCGCCATTGAACCGCATCCGGAAATCTTCCCGTTCACCGATTTCAATTGCTCGGCCCTCGCCAACGTCCAATGCATTAACAAGGCCGCGTCCGACGTAGATGGCTCGTTGTTTTACATGCCGAGCATACTGACTAGTGCCAATGCCGGCGGGGTCAGCTTAGTGGCCGAACGGCAAGAAGGCATGTTCCCAGTCGAATCAGTGACGATTGATTCACTGGCAATCGATAATGTCGGATTCATGAAGGTGGACGTCGAAGGGCACGAGCTGTGTTGCCTCAAAGGGGCGATGGAAACCATTCGCCGGTGCCGGCCGACAATGGTCATCGAAATCATGGGCGGACATTGCCTGCAAACTGCGACGCCGCCAATCGCTGCAGAGATTCGGCGACGTGTCGAAATCATTTGCAGTCTGGGCTACCTGGCCGACCAGCTTTCCGAGCATGACTACTTGTTTCGGCCGCGGTAACTACGGGGGACACGATGATTCTTGCGAGCGGAGATGAAATACGCCCGCCCGGAATTCCGTGCCAACAGACGCTAACATCTGGCGATTATCGTAAGTGCCAATGATGACGCCACATTCGACCTTTGGCTCGCTTCTGCGATTCGTGGTATTTTAAAAGCTTCACTATGGCTGACGTCGATTGTGCAAATCGATCGATGATCGATACGGGGCTTGTGATGAGCAGAATTGTTTGCGGACTACGGGCTTTCATACTACGACTGTTGCCGCTCGTGATCGACGTGGCAATCTGCACGGCGGCGGATGATCCCGTGCAATTCAACCGCGACGTGCGGCCGATCCTGTCGGACAACTGCTTTCCCTGCCATGGACCTGACGCCGGCAAGCGCAAGGACGACCTGCGGCTGGATGTGCGCGACGCGGCGATCGAGGCCGGGGCCATTTCTCCTGGCGACGTGAAATCCAGTACGCTCGTCGATCGCATCTTCAGCAATGACGCCGACGAGCGGATGCCGCCGGCCGAATCGAACAAGCAGCTCACGGAAAAACAGAAGGACATTTTGAAGCGCTGGGTCGAGCAAGGCGCTGAGTACCAAAAACACTGGTCGTATGAGCCGCCGGTAAAAGTGGCCATTCCAGCCGGCCAAAACGGGGTCGATTTTTTGGTGCAAAAGCGACTAACAGCTGTCCGCCTCAAGCCATCGTCTGAGGCCGACCGCCGGACACTCATCCGCCGACTCTACAGCGACCTGATCGGCCTGCCGCCGACGCCGGAACAAGTCACGGCCTTCGAAAATGACGGTCGAGCGGATGCCTATGAAAAACTCGTCGAACAGACCCTATCGAGCAGGCACTACGGCGAGCGGATGGCCATCGGCTGGCTTGATGTCGTCCGCTTTGCCGACACGATCGGTTATCACAGCGACACTCCCCGCAACGTCTGGCCATATCGTGACTGGGTCATCGCCAGCTTCAACGACAATAAGCCCTTCGATCGATTCACGGTCGAGCAACTCGCCGGCGACCTGCTGCCCGATGCAACGTTGCAAAAGCGCATCGGCTCCGCGTTCAACCGCCTGCTGCTCAGCACTGAAGAAGGCGGTGCGCAGCCGAAGGACTACGAAGCCCGCATGCTCACCGACCGCGTCCGCGCGATCGGCACCGTGTGGCTCGGCCAGACCACCGGCTGTTGCCAGTGCCACGATCACAAATTCGATCCGTTTACCACTCGCGACTTCTATTCCCTCGGTGCTTTTTTCGCCGACATCCAAGAGCCACTGATCGGCCGCCGCGAGGACGGGATACTCGTCACTTCCTCTGATCAGCAAAATCGCCTTGCCAGTCTAGATCAACAAGTCGCCGCGGCGAAAAAGCAACTTGATGGAGTTTCGGACCAAATCAACGCCGCACAAGTCGAATGGCAAGTCCGAATGGAAGAGCTCAGAAACAATTTGCCGCCGCCGACATTCAACGCCTCTTCCGCCGACGCCGCAAAAAAGCTCGCCCAAGCCGCGCTCAAGAAAAAAGATGCCGCTCGCAACGACAAAGACAAGGAAGCGATTCGTACCTATTACCGCAATCACATCGAAGAAGCGCACCGCGGCCTGCTCGACGAGTTAGCATCCGCCGAACGTGACCGCAAAGCGTATTACGACGAATTGCCCAAGTGCCTGGTGAGCATTAGCGACAAAGAAAAGCGTACCGTCCGCATTTTGCCACGCGGCAACTGGATGGATGAAAGCGGCGAGATTGTGAAGCCGGCGCTGCCGCGATTTTTGCCGCAGCCGACGATCGAAGGCCGCGACTTGAACCGCCTCGACCTGGCTCAGTGGCTCGTGTCGCGCGAAAATCCGCTGACGGGCCGCGTGTTCGTGAATCGGCTCTGGAAACAGTTCTTCGGCCTCGGCTTGAGCAAAGTGCTTGATGACTTAGGCGCTCAAGGCGAGCCACCGCTCAATCCCGAGCTGCTCGATTGGCTGGCCTGTGAATTTATGGACTCCGGCTGGGACATCAAGCACATCGTCCGCACGATTGTCAGCAGCCAAACCTATCGCCAAGTCTCGGCCGCCTCGCCTGAGTTGCTCGCCGCAGACCCCTACAACCGCGAAAACGCTCGCCAAACCAGCTTCCGCGTCGATGCCGAGCTCGTCCGCGACTACGCACTTGCGATCTCGGGATTGCTATCGCCCAAAATCGGTGGTCCGAGCGTGAAGCCCTATCAGCCCGACGGCTATTGGGAGAATCTTAATTTTCCCGTCCGGCAATACGTTGCCGACTCCGGCGAGGCCGAATACCGCCGCGGCCTTTACGTGTGGTGGCAGCGGTCGTTTCTGCATCCGAGCATGCTCGCCTTCGACGCTCCCAGCCGCGAGGAGTGTACCGCCGAGCGCAGCCGCTCGAACATTCCGCAGCAGGCGCTCGTGCTCCTGAACGACCCGACGTATGTCGAAGCGGCTCGTGCTTTTGCCGCCCGCATTGTTACTGATTGCCAGGGGAACGACTCCGAACGACTCACTTGGGCCTGGCAGCAAGCACTGCAGCGACCGCCGCGCCTGGATGAAGCCGCCATCGCTCAGCGGCTGCTCGACGAGAACCAGAAAATTTATCGTAATGATCCAAAATCCGCGGCTGATCTGCTCAGCGTCGGGATGAGCCGTGCCCCGGAATCGCTCGACAAAGGCGAACTGGCCGCCTGGACGCATGTCACACGAGTCCTGTTAAACCTCCACGAAACAATCACTCGCCCCTGACCATGAATTTCCGCCCCTTTCCCACAGCGGCCCGCCGCGCGTTTCTTACCAGCACCGCCGGCGTAGGTGCCGCCGCGCTCGGTTCGCTCTTAGGTTTCGACCGCCATGCGACGGCCGCGGCGCGCGGAGCGATACAGAACGTCCCGCTCCCCCAGCGCGCCAAGCGAGTCATCTGGCTCTCCATGGCCGGCGGCCCTTCGCAGCTTGAAACTTTCGATCCCAAACCGAAACTGGCCGAGATGCACGGCCAGCCGATGCCCGAGAGCCTCACCAAGGGCCAGCAACTCGCGCAGCTGCAAGGTAAGCCGCTGGTTTGCTTCGGCCCGCAGCATCCGTTCCAGAAATTCGGCGCCAATGGCACGGAAATCTGCGAGCTGTTTCCGCACTTCGGCTCCGTAATCGACGAAGTCTGCCTTATCCGCTCGATGACCACCGAGGCCATCAACCACGACCCGGCTCACATGTTCATGAACACCGGCTCACAAATCGCCGGCCGCCCCAGCATGGGCTCGTGGCTCACGTATGGCCTGGGCAGCGAGGCGGAAGACTTGCCCGGCTTCGTCGTCCTTACCTCGCTCGGCAAAGGCGGCCAAAACCAACCCATCGCCGCTCGCCAGTGGAGCAGCGGCTTTCTGCCGACTAAATTCCAAGGAGTGCAGCTCCGCAGCAAAGGCGACCCGGTTCTCTACCTGACGTCGCCGCCCGGCATCAGCCGCGACCAGCAAGCGACCGATGTGACGGCCATCAATCGCTTGAATCGACTTCAAGACAAAGTTTCAGCCGATCCCGAAATCGCCACCCGCATCGCCCAATACGAAATGGCCTTTCAAATGCAGGCCAGTGTCCCCGAGCTCATGGACGTCAGCTCCGAAACTGCCGAAACCCTCGACCTCTACGGCTGTCAGCCCGGCGACGGCTCATTCGCCGCCAATTGCCTCCTGGCCCGCCGCCTGGCCGAGCGCGGCGTGCGATTCATTCAGCTCTATCATAAAGACTGGGACCACCACGGCGGCGTGAAGGAAGGCATCGTGCAAAAAGCCGCCGAGGTCGACCGCGCCTGCATGGCCCTCATCACCGACCTCAAACGCCAGGGTCTGCTCAGCGACACCCTCATCGTCTGGGCCGGCGAATTCGGCCGCACTCCCATGTCGCAAGGCGGCACCGGCCGCGACCACCACAACAAATCCATGTCCATCTGGCTCGCCGGCGCCGGCATCAAAAGCGGCCTTGTCCACGGCTCAAGCGACGACCTCGGCTATGCCGCCATCGAAAACATCTGCACTGTTCACGATCTCCACGCCACCATGCTCCACCAACTCGGCATCCGCCACGACGCCTTCTCCATCAAATTCCAAGGCCTTGACGCCCGCCTTACCGGCGTTGAAGGAGCGCGGGTGCTCACTGACATTCTGATCTGAAAAGCGCCGGTCTCACTCACGGTTTTGTTGGCGATTTCAAAAGCGAGCGCCGCTTGTTGCTCCGCGCTCACTGCGTGCCACTTTTTTTGACCCGCAAATGCACGGGTCGCTTGCGCGTGCCCCCTGATCGATGCATTGGTTACTTTTTGTTTTTGCCACCTTTTTTAACCTTGCCGCGGCTATCGATCGCGGATTTATATTCCCAGCGATCCTTCCAGGAGGAAAGGTAAGGCTGATAGCTGGGCGTTTCCGTCCATGGTACCGATGCTGGATCGGGCGGCGAGACGCGCCCTTCGGGATAATCCTGGCCCGCGAAGCTCGCTTCAACGCTGGAGTTGAAGGCGAGAAGTTTTTCTTTGAGTTGGTTAAAACGCTCGGGCTGGTCGCCGCCCAGATCGTGGCTTTCTTTCGCATCGGCTTGGAGATCATAGAGCTCGAACTTGCCGCCGGAGAGATTCGCGGTCACCATTTTGAACTGGTTATCCACGAGCGCCGCCTGGGCATGGAAACGAAATGGAATCGGCTTGGCCCGCGTGGCGAGCTCCTCAGTCAGCAGCGGCTTGAGGCTCAATCCATCCACGGGCTGAATGAAAACGTCGGCCGGCAAGTCGAGAATATCGGCGACGGTGGGAAAGAGATCCATCGTGCAGGCCGGATACTTGGTGATGCGTGGCTGGACGTGAGCCGGCCATTCGATAATGCCGGGAACGCGCAAGCCGCCTTCATAGACCGAGCCCTTGTTGCCCCGCAGGCCGCCGACCGTGCCTGGCTCGATGCCGGGCAGGCCGCCGTTGTCGCTACAAAAAACTAGCAATGTATTATCCGCGATTTGCAGGTCACGGAGCGCCTTACGCAGGGTGCCGATGCTGCGGTCCATAGCCACCAGTTCGCCGTAGTGATTTGCGTGGCTTCGTCGAGGTCGCTGAACCTGGCTTTGTCATCGGGCAGCGCGCGGAAGGGGCTGTGAGGAGTCCCGTACCAAATGACAGCGAACATCGGCTTGCCGCCAGCGCGATGTGTTTTCAGGAAACTGACCGCTTCGGCCACCACGATCTCCGAAGAATCGCCGTGAAATTGCTCAATGTGGCCCGCGCGGCTCATCAGCGGATCCAGATCGAAGAAATTCGATACGGAAACCCATTCGTCGAAGCCAAATGCGGATGGGCGCCTCAGATCGTCGCCCAAAATAGGCACTCCGGGTCCCATGTGTCCGTTGAGATGCCACTTGCCGAAGTGGCCCGTGACATAGCCGGCCGCCTGGAGCGCCTGAGCGATTGTCTTTTCTTGCAAGCGCAAGGCGTAGCCATGCGTAAGGACGCCGCAGCGATCGTTGGAGCGCCCGGTCATCACGCTGGCCCGCGTTGGCGAGCAAACGGGCGCGCCGGCGTAGAACCGCTCAAAGCGTAAGCCCGCGGAAGCCATCGCATCGAGATTGGGCGTCTTGAGCACCGGATGGCCACGATAACTCGTCTCGCCCCAGCCCATGTCGTCGGCCATGACGAAGATGATGTTGGGGCGTGGGGCGGCAGTCAGTAATGGGTTGATGGCCGTCAGCAGGGCAACGATGGCGAGCGTTTGTTTCATGGTGGACGAAGCGATTGAAAGTGAGCGGTCAGAAGTCAGAGGTCAGATCGCTCAAGTTGGAAGTTTTTTCATTACGGAAGGGAAGAGTGATGGATGGAAGTTGTTGTTGAGTCGGAGGTTGTGGAATTGGGCGGACGGGGTGGTGCGCTCAAGTCGAGGGGGAAGTGAGTTTTATGTTCCAGGTTTCATGTGCAGGTGAGTCGGTGGTGGGCGGGACTAATATTTTGACAAAATGTTTTTGGCAAGCGGGCAGGTGAAACGTCGTAAGAAGCGGTTCGGCTGGAGGTTAGGGAAACTAATATTAACAGCCGGACGCTAATACGGGATTGGATATTAGTGCGCGAGTTCGAGGAGAGCGTGGGCATTTTGGGCTGTTGTTTTGTCAGTTGGTAGTGGAGCAGGTTGGGCGGGCGCAGCCCCTTGCGGAGCCGACCCGCAGGGCGGGTACCCCGGCCTCCTATAGCTACATTGGAATTCTGGCGAAAAACCGGACCAAATTCTGGCGGTTTTGGAAGAATTGCGGGAAATTTTTTCGGCTGACGCGGCTGACCCGGCTGAGTGGCGGGAGGAGAGAATTCGCGCGGCTTGGAGGGGATTACATTTTGTTGATGCCTCTTCGCAGGTTGCGAGCAAGCTGCGGTATCCGTTTACAAATCGGCCCCGCTCTTGTTGCCCATCAGCGGGACCATCATGATGCGATGAACGCTGGTTCGCCATTGCAGAGCATTGGTTCCTGCTGCTCCATTTAGTTGTTTGGGTTTCGCTCCATGTTGCATTTTATGACGCTCGTGACCTGTGCAGCTTGCTCGATCGGGCTTATGGCGCAGGGCATGTTCGCCGCCGAGCGGCCGAATGTGCTGTTCATTGCGATCGACGATCAAAACGATTGGATTGGTTGTCTGGGCGGGCATCCGGCGGCGAAGACGCCGAATATGGATCGGCTGGCGGGCCGCGGCACCGTGTTCTTGAACGCGCATTGCCAGGCGCCGCTGTGCAATCCATCGCGGACGAGCTTGATGCTCGGCGTTCGGCCGACGACGACGGGCGTTTATGGGCTGGCACCCTGGTTTCGCACGCTCGACGATTGGAAAGAGCGCGTGGCCTTGCCGCAACACTTCAAAGCCCACGGATACAAGACTTATTCGGTGGGAAAGGTTTATCACGGCGGCGCTGGTGGTCCGCAGCAGCGGCAGAAGGAATTCGATGTGTGGGGATCTGCGGGAGGCGTTGGCGCGAGGCCCGAGCACAAGCTGATTCCGCCGACACCAATGGGCAACCATCCGCTCATGGACTGGGGCGTTTTTCCGCACCACGACGAGGACAAGGGGGACTATCAAGTGGCCAGTTGGGCCATCGAGCAGATCAAAGCGGCGCCGAAGGGTCAGCCGTTCTTTCTGGCGGCCGGTTTTTTTCTGCCACATGTGCCGTGTTACATCACGCAGAAATGGTTCGATCTCTATCCCGACGACGATTCGCTGCTGCCGCGAATCAACGAGCACGATCGCGATGATACGCCGCGATTCTCGTGGTATTTGCATTGGAGTCTGCCCGAGCCGCGACTGAAGTGGGTGCGCGAAAACAATCAGTGGCGGAATCTCGTTCGTTCGTACCTGGCTTGCACCAGCTTTGTGGACGAGCAGATTGGCCGCATGCTCGCGGCGCTGGAAGAGAATGGGCTGGCTGACAACACCGTAGTTGTTGTGTGGGGCGATCATGGCTGGCATCTGGGTGAAAAACTCATTACCGGCAAAAACACGCTGTGGGAACGCTCGACGCGCGTGCCTCTGATCTTCGCTGGCCCGGGTGTGAAAGCGGGCGGGCGCTGCGCGGAGCCGGCGGAGCTGCTCGACATTTATTCGACGCTCGTCGAGCTATGCGGCCTAACGGCGAGGAACGATCTCGAAGGACATAGTCTCGTGCCACAGCTTCAGGATGCGGCGCACAAGCGCGAGTGGCCGGCCATCACGTCTCACAATCAAGGCAACCACGCCGTTCGCACGAATCGCTGGCGATATATTCATTACGCCAATGGCAGCGAAGAGCTATACGACTTAGCTGGTGATCCACAGGAGTGGAAAAATCTCGCCGCCGACGCGCAATTTGCCGAAGTGCTAAGCGATCACCGTCGCTGGCTGCCAAAAATCGATGTGCCTCCAGCTCCGGGGAGCGCCAGTCGCGTGCTGACGTATGATGCCAAGTCAGACACGGCTGTGTGGGAAGGCCAAACGGTGCGGCGCGGCGATCCGATTCCGGAATAACTGTGCGAGGAGTAGGCGTCGCGATTGTAGGCAGTTCCAACAGAAGGGGTCGGGAGTCGATTGCGGCGATGATTTTTCCATGTGGATTAGACCTACCGCAATCGACTCCCGACCCCGTCGCGGCCAAGTCGGACACGGCTGTGTGGGAAGGGCAAACGGTGCGGCGCGGCGATGCGATTCCGGAATAACTAATGCGAACAGTATTTGCTTTTAGCTTGATTCTCGTCAGTTGCTCGGCTGGGGCGATCGCCGCCGAACGTCCGCCGAACATCGTCTTCTTTCTGGCGGACGATTTGGGGCAGCGTGATTTGGGCTGTTATGGCAGCACGTTTTATGAGACGCCAAATCTCGACCGCTTAGCTCGAGATGGCGCGCTGTTTACAGATGCGTATGCGGCCTGTCCGGTCTGTTCGCCGACGCGGGCCAGCATTATGACCGGCCTGTGGCCGCAGCGGACGGGTATCACCGACTACATCGCGCCAGACAACGCCAATGGCCCAGAAAAATGGGGTCGCAACACGCGGCTGTTGCCGGCACCCAATCATGATCGCTTGTCGCTCGACTCGCCGACGCTGGCCAAGGCTTTGAAAGGCGCGGGCTATGCCACATTTTTTGCCGGCAAGTGGCATCTGGGCCCCGAGGACTACTGGCCGGAGAACCAGGGATTTGACATCAACCGCGGCGGCATCGAGCGCGGCGGACCGTATGGCGGAAACAAGTATTTTTCGCCCTATGGCAATCCGCGCTTGTCGGACGGTCCGGAAGGCGAGCACCTGCCCGATCGTCTGGCGACTGAAACTGCCAAATTCATCGAGGAGAACCGAGAGCGCCCGTTCTTCGCGTATTTTTGTTTCTATTCCGTGCATACGCCGCTCATGGCCCGCGAAGATTTGCGGCAAAAATATGAAGCGAAGCGCGAGCGTCTGGGTCTGGAAGCGAAATGGGGCCGCGAGCATGAGCGCGATGTGCGGCTGGTCCAGGAACATGCCATCTATGCCGGCATGGTCGAGGCGATGGACCTCGCGGTCGGCAAGGTTCTGGCCAAGCTGGATGAGTTGGGGCTGCGCGAGAACACGCTCGTGATCTTCACCAGCGACAACGGCGGTCTATCGACGAGCGAAGGCTGGCCGACATCGAACTTGCCGCTGCGCGGCGGGAAGGGCTGGATGTATGAAGGCGGCATTCGTGAGCCGCTATTGGTGCGGTGGCCTGGGGTCGTTAAGCCCGGCAGCGTCGTTCAGACGCCGGTTTCCAGCCCGGACTTCATGCCGACCCTGGTCGCAGCCGCGAATTCGCATGCAGCAAAGGGCCAAACGCTGGACGGCGTCAACCTCGTGCCGGTTTTTCGAGGAGAGAAGCTGCCGGAGAGGCCGCTGTTCTGGCATTACCCGCACTATGGCAACCAGGGCGGAGCACCGGGCGCGGCCATCCGGCGTGGGGATTGGAAATTGATCGAGTGGCAGGAGGATGGGCACGTCGAGCTGTTTAATCTGGCCAGCGATCCGAGTGAACAGACCGACCTGGCCGCGAAAGATCCAGAACGCACAGCCAAACTTCTTGAGGAATTGCATGCGTGGCAAAAGCAGGTTGGAGCGGTGTTTCCAATCAAAAACTCTAAATTCGATTCAGCCAAACCCAGCGGCCGAGCTGCAGTGAGACCAACGAATCAGTCTGGTGGCAAAAAAGGCAAGCGGAGCTGATTAGAGAGATAGCTTGATTGAAGAATCGGAGATTGTGAAAATCACCAGGACGCTGGCTCGTCTGGCCACGGGCCCTGCTGCGAGTCAAATGCGACGAGACGTAGTTCTATTTTGACAACTAACCTTTAAGGCACCTATGAAATTCTCAAGCTGGTTGATTCTCATCTTATTTGCCTCCGCCATGGCAGTTTCTGGGCGGGCAAGCGGAAAACCCAACGTCATTTACATTATGGCGGACGAGCTTGGCTACTACGAACCAAGTTTTATGGGCGGGCGCAACATCCAGACACCGAATGTCGATCGCATGGCGCGCGAAGGCATGCGTTTCAATAACTTGCTGGCTGGTTCGTCGGTATGTGCGCCAACCCGCTGCTGCTTTTTGACGGGTAAGCATAGCGGTCATACGTCGGTGCGCAACAATGGCGACGCGCGGTCGCTCCGGCCAGAAGAGGCGACCATTGCATCGCTGCTTAAGACGCAGGGGTATGCGACCGGCGGCTTCGGCAAATGGGGTTGTGGCGGACGCGGTTCGCCTGGTGTCCCGGAGAAACATGGTTTCGATGTTTTCTTTGGCTATTACGACCAGCAACACGCGCACAGTTATTATCCACCTTACCTCGTTCGCAATAGCCAGGAAGTGCCGCTGGAAGGCAATTATGGCACGCACGGAAAAACCTATTCGCAATATGTGATTCACGAGGCGGCTTTGCGCTTTATTCGTGAGAACAAAGACCGGCCCTTCTTTGCTTATTTGCCATATACCCCGCCGCACGGCAACTTTGAGATTCCGGATGAAGATCCGGCCTGGCAGCAATACAAGGACAAAGGTTGGCCTGAGCCTGCGCGGCGCTATGCGGCAATGGTGACGATGTTAGACCGGCAGATCGGCGAAGTGTTCTCGCTCGTAAAAGAGTTCAAGATCGACGACAACACTTTGGTGTTCTTCAGCGGCGACAACGGCGCGAACGACTATTTCAAATCGGACGAATACCCGCGCGGCATTCACCTTGGCAATAAAAATCCCGCGACTGGCGTCGAATTTCGCGGCAAAAAGACGACGCTTTATGACGGTGGCTTGCGCGTCCCGTTCGTAGCCCGTTGGCCCGGCAAGATATCGGCGGGGAGCGTCAGCGACTACGTGAGATATTTTCCCGACTTATTGCCCACGATCGCAGAAGTCGCAGGCTGCCAGCCGCCTGCCGACATTGACGGCATCTCCATTGTGCCCGAGCTGATAGGGGAATCGGCAGCCGGCAGGAAGCAAAAGCAGCACGAGTTTTTGTATTGGGAAATTGCCGACTGGATAGCCGTGCGACAGGCCAACTGGCGGGCCGTGAAGCCCCCGGGCGGCAATCGGTGGGAGCTCTATGATCTATCGAAGGACCCAAGCGAAACGGCGAATCTCGCTGCTGAGCAGCCGGACGTACTTGCCAGGTTAGTGAATATCGCAAAAGAAGCTCATGAGCCGCTGAAAGAGGGAACCTACGCCCGGATGGACCTGCATGAACGGGACCGCCGCGCTAAATTCGGAAAGCAGGATGAGCCGGAGACGCAGCCGAAGGCGAAAGCAAAAAAGGCGAAATCCAAAGCTCCTGTCGGCGCCGATTAAGCCGATGAAGGCAGATGACTGCGATTGAAATCCAGGAAGCGACGGCTCGCCCTCTTACCCGGCGCGTCGTATGACATTGCTTGACTCGACAACGCGGTTTAGTTCTCCGCGCGGTAGTCGGCGTTGCGCTCCATCATTTGTGCTCCGACCGATTCGCGCCAGCGAGCGAGCATCGACCTCAATTTGGCAACCGTATCCGGCTGGTCGCTCGCAAGATTATGGTTTTCACCGGGATCGTCACGCAGATTGAAAAGCTGCATTGAGTTGTTTTCGAAATAATCCAATAGCTTGTAGTCGCCCGCTCGGATCGCGCCGCCGGGGCTTTGCATTCCGTGGTTGCTGTAATGCGGAAAGTGCCAGTAGATGGCTGCGCGGCCAAGGTCCATGGCGCCGTTGAGTAACGGAGTCAGACTGAGGCCGTCAGCGTGTTGCGATGGCGGCAAGGCAATGCCGGTCATTTCTAAAATCGATGGGTAGATATCCGTGCTGATCACGGGATTATCAATTTCAGCGGACCGGTGGCCCGGCCATTTTATTATGAGGGGTACACGAACGCCGCCCTCATACATCCAGCCTTTGCCGCCCCGCAAGGGAAGGTTTGAGGTGGAATAGGCCGCATCCAGCTGCGCTGGCGGAATGAGGCGCTGGGGGTTGCCAAAATTCGCGGCCGACATGCCGCCATTGTCGGACGTGAAAATCACAATCGTGTCGTCAGCCAGCTTGAGTTCGTCCAGTTTGGCCAGCACCCGGCCGAGACTTTCATCCATGCTAGTAACCATCGCGGCAAACTGGACGTTGTCCTGTTGTTGCTTGATCTTCACCGTGCGACGAGGAAGGATCGCGTACTTTTTGTAGGGTTCGGTATGAAGCAGTGCCGCGAGATCGGTTTTCCCAAGTGGATGCTCATCGTCGGGATTGCCTTCGAGAATGAATGCCGATTCGCCGGTTGCTCTCCTCTGGCCTGACTTCGCCCGGTATTTTTCAACCAAATCGCGCCGCCCTTGAATCGGGTCATGGACCGCAAAATGGGATAGATACAAAAAAAACGGACGACTGCTATTCGCATCCATGAATTTCAAAGCCTCATCCGTAAGGCGATCGGTCAAATAATCGCCTGGCTGGTCGGCCAGCCCCTCCATCTCAAAGGGTGCGTAATAGCCGACCTTTGGCCAACCCTTGTTCCAGTGGGGAATCTGGACGTCGAACCCTTGCGCAAGTGGCCCGCAGGGCTCTTCTCCCAGATGCCATTTTCCGAAATGGCCAGTCGTATAGCCGTGCTCCTTGAGGGCTTCCGCCAGCGTCACTTCTTCCAGCGGCAATTGCTGGTGGATGACGGCGTTCTTCAATTTCTGAAAGGCAAAGTCCTTGCGGCCTGGCAGCCAGTCGGTGAGGTGCAGGCGGGCGGGATACTTGCCGGTCAGGATGCTGGCCCGCGTGGGCGAGCACACGTGACAAGCCGCGTAGGCCTGCGTAAACCGACACGCACCTTCGGCGAACCGATCGATATTCGGGGTTTTGTAAAACCCACTTCCGTAACAGCCCAGATCGCGCCATCCCAAATCATCGACCAAAAAGAGCACGACGTTCGGCAATCGCTCGCTTGCAATGCCGAATTGGCTCGCGAAATAGAAACCTAATAGCAGCAGAGTCGTCCTGGTCATTGCCATATTTTGCGCGTTTGGCCGTCAAGCGAGCGGATCCCCAAAACGAATTCGAGCACGTCATACATCGTAATGTGGCCACCGGCAGCTTTTCCAGAACGTCTTAGGTTACTCCGCAGGGCGGCGTCATCTCGCGCTTGCTGGCAAATATCTTTCTCAATGATGCTACGCTAACAACTTCACCCCACCAAGACGCGGCTGGTAGAGTTAGGGCTGGGCAAGGACGGGTTCATCTTCTTGGGTTGCTACTTGCGGGTCGTGCGTTCCTGTCTCAAGGGGAAGTTCGATCTGTTTAGGTGGCCGTTCCCGAAGGCGGTGAGGGCGATCCGCAGCCGCATCCGAGAACTCGCATGCCGATGTCGCTGGGCGGGGATGTCAGACATCCGCGAAGTCATTGGAGAACTAAATCCAGTGCTGCCTGGGTGGAGCCGCTACTTCCGAACAGGCGGTGCCTCGACCAAGTTCACCCAGATGGACGCCTATGTTCGTGAGCGGCTGACCAAGTTGCTCATGCGAGGTAGCCAACGCCATTGGCGGCCTGGAGGGCGCCCGTTTCGACCGAGGGAATGGCCGCGCCTAGTGAAAGAACAAGGCCTATACCAGTTGCGAGGCACTCTTCGCTACCCTGGAGGCATACATGCCGCTTGATCAGACCATCGAAGCCGGATGCGGGAAATCCGCACGTCCGGTTTGAACGGGGCCTCAGGAAACGGAGCCAGTGCGCCATCGCGCCTGAGGCCTACCAATGTCCCAACGAAATTGCCAATCCATAGCATCGCGCCCGGGTGCAGGACAGACTGAGACTTTCTACTCCTTGAAAGGCGATTCATCATGACGGCACTCCGCACTCGTATGAAACTGCAGCTGCCGGCTGTTGCGCTGTGCGGAACTCTGCTGCTGTTGGATCTGACCGCACTCCACGCTGCCGATCATTCCCAGCCCAACATCGTCTTTTTGTTCTCGGACGATCAGACGGCCCGCGCCGTTGGCTGTTATGGAAATAAGGACGTCGACACCCCCCACCTCGATCAGCTCGCGCGGGAAGGCGTGCGCTTCACCAACCACTACAACACTACCTCGATCTGCATGGCCAGCCGGTGCAGCGTCATGACCGGCCTCTACGAGTATCGTCATGGCTGCAACTTCGAGCACGGCGATCTGGAGCGGCGCTTCATGGACCAGTCGTATCCAGTCCTGTTGCGTCAGGCGGGCTACTTTACGGGCTTCGCCGGCAAAATTGGATTCGTGCTCCAAGGGGAGAAGTTTGAGGCGCTGGAGCCGCTGTTTGACCGGTGGGCCGGCGGACCAGGTCAAACGTTTTACGAGACGGACAAGAATGCAGGAATTGCCAGATATGCAGAGCAATATCCGCATTGTTCGCGGGCTTACGGCGCGTGGGGACAAGATTTTGTGAAAGCGGCCAAGCAGAGCGGCAAGCCGTTCTGTATGAGCATCAGCTTCAAGGCGCCGCACCTGCCGCCCACGCCGGACCCGATCGACCAGAAACTCTACGAAGCAAAAACGTTTACGCGGCCGGTGAATTACGGTGTCGAAAACGCCAAACACCTCTCGCCGCAAGTGAAGACCAGCCGGGCTGCGACGAGTTATCGCGAATGGGTCAACGATTATGACGGCGCGGCGCGGACCTACTACGCGCTCATCACCGGGGTTGATGCTGCCGTGGGCATGATCCGCAAAGCGCTTTCTCGCGAAGGACTTGCCGATAACACGGTCATCATCTTCACGTCCGACAACGGCTACAACTCCGGCTCACACGGCTTTGGCGACAAAGTGATTCCCTATGAGGAAGGCTCGAAGTCTCCGTTGATTATTTACGATCCGCGGCTGCCCAAGCAGCACGCCGGCCAGGTTAGCGCGGCCGTCACGGCGAATGTCGATATGGCGGCCACGATGTTGGCTCTCGCTGGCGTCGCTTCGCCCGCGGGCACCGATGGCAAGAATTTGCTCCCGCTATTGGCGAATCCCAAAGGACAAGTCCGCGAGGTTCTGCCATTGTTCAATTTCTGGGGAATCCCATCGGCTCAATCGATGGCCGTGGTCACGGGGGAATGGAAATACATCTACTGGTACTATGCCGCCGATGGAATGCAACCGACGGAAGAACTGTTTCACGTCGGCCAGGACCCCTACGAGATGAAAAGTCTCGCGAACGATCCAAAATTCCTCTCCGATCTCGTTACGATGCGCTGGTTCTACGACATCGAACTCGCCACAATCCGGGCTAAGGCCGTGAAGGGGCACGGCCACGAACCGTATTCTGTGCTTTTCAGCCGCACGATTGCGTGGGAGCAAAAGGAGCCGCTGCTCAATGCCACCAAGGTCGGCGGCTCGGGCTGGAATGAAGGCGACGGAGCAAAGCAAGGGAAAAAAGGAAAGGCGGCGAAGAAACAATCATGAGCGGACCTTTGCTAACAATTTATGATTCGCGCGCAGTCGCGTTATTTGCTCTGGGTCTCTTGGCCCATTGGAACGCTGCTGCTGCCGCCTCGCGCCCGAACATCGTTGTTATCTACACCGACGATCAGGGCTACGGCGACATGAGCGCGCTCAATCCACAGGCCAAGTTCCAAACGCCCAACCTCGATCGACTGGCGCGCGAGGGACTGCTCTTCACGGACGCTCATTGCGCCGACACCGTATGCACGCCGTCGCGCTACGCCCTGCTGACCGGTCGCTATAGCTGGCGCACGTCGCTGAAAAGTGGCGTACTCCACGCCGAAGGTGATTGTCTAATCGCGAAAGGTCGCATGACGGTCGCTTCCCTGCTCCGGGAGCACGGTTACCGCACGGCCATGTTCGGCAAGTGGCATCTTAACATGAGGTTTCCTGGCTCCGTCGGCAAGCGCGACTGGTCCCAGCCCATCGCCGATGGTCCTACCGAGCACGGTTTCGACGAGTATTTCGGCATTCCCGCCTCGATGAATTACGGCGTGCTGACGTTCATCGAGAACAATCGCGTTACCGATCCGCCGTCGCTGTGGACGCATCGCAAGCAGACGCCGGAACACAACACCTTCCGCTTCGTTCCACCCTACGACGCACAGCCGCAGAGCGACACAGACATTGAGATCGCGCCATCGTTTCGGGACGACATCTGCCTCCAGGTTTGCGCCGAGAAAGCAGTGGAATTCATTGCTCGTCAGGCGGATGCGGCGAAGGCAGGTAAGCCGTTCTTCCTTTACCTCGCGCTGAATTCACCGCACCTGCCACACTGTGCCGCCGCCGAATTCGTTGGAAAAAGTCAAGTCGATGCCTATGGCGACTTCATGCTCGAAACGGACTACCGCATCGGCCAGGTATTGGCGGCGCTCGATCGGCACGGTCTGACAGGCGATACGCTCGTCTTTCAAAGCAGTGACAATGGACCCGAAACAGGCTATGCCGAGCGCCATAACCAATATCACCACGCCAGCAATGGCGAATTCAAGGGAGGCAAGCGCGATATCTACGAAGGCGGTCATCGCGTGCCATTTGTAATGCGCTGGCCAGCGGTTATTAAGGCGGGTCGCACGTGCGAGGAACCTGTCGGCCAGGTCGACTTGCTGGCGACATGCGCCGACATCGTCGGGGCCAAGTTGCCCTCCAGCGCTGGAGAGGACAGCTACAGCCTGCTAGCCGCAATGCGTGGCGAAGATTATCCGCGGCCGCTGCGCGGACCGCTGATCCACCATTCCGCCAGCGGCTACTTCGCCATCCGCGATCAGCAGTGGAAACTGAACTTGTTTCGCGGTTCCGGCGGCAGCCTCGCGCCGCGGCTTATTCGGCCCAAAGGCAGTGAACCGCCGATGGAGCTTTACGATATGAAAGACGATTGGCGCGAAACGACCAATGTTTACGATCAGCAGCCTGATGTCGTGGGACGCCTGACGACCGCGGCGACCAGAATCGTCCAGGGCGGCCGTAGCACGCCGGGAGTCGCGCAGCAGAACGACGGCCCGCAATGGTGGTCGCAACTCACTTGGATTTCTGATACCACCGGGTCCGCACTACCGCGAGCCAAGGGGAAGAACGGGAAGGCCAGCCGAAAATCAGATCAATAATAGCTCGACAACAGTCGACAAACTCCTTTTATTGTACCGGTGTTCAAGAAGCACAAAACGGGCAAGCTTCGGGCGATGAAGGGCCGCCCGATCACCGGCGAGGAATTCGAGCGGCTGCTCGGCAAGGTCGAGGCCGGCATTCTGACTGTGCCGCAGCACGACAAGGCTCCCCGCAAGAATCCTCCGCAGCCGGAAGTATAAGCGGCGGGGCATTTCCATCGAGGAGTACCGCGAGAAGCGGGAAGCCATCGCGGCTCGCGTTGCCCCGTCATCAAGATACGTGCTACGCAGCCTCTGGGAGTTGGCCCTTCGCCTGGATGAGTTGATGCATATGGCTTGGGACAAGCCTGGCTACATCACGCCCGAATGGAGGCCGGGCCGGCATCCGGTCCTGCAAATCCCGTCGGCCATGCAGAAGAACGACACCGAAGAAGAGATACCGCTCCTGCCAGGTTTCGAGCGGCTGCTTTTGGAAACGCCCGAAGACCAACGGCACGGCTGGGTATTCAACCCGCTGCCGCTGACGTTGTCGAAGGCTCGCCAGAACGCCCGACCGAACTAGAACCTTTGATTCTAAAATTTTGTGATGAGTCCCATGCAATCTGGATCGCTTCAGCCATCACGATCCGGAAACGACTGAAGTCAGGTCGGGTCCGGTTTACTGAAGGCCTTTCTGTTCCGATGCAGGGTAGATTCGGGACCAAGATTGGCACGTCAGTTCCAGCAGCTGAGGAACTTAAACGGTGGATTATCGATCGATGCGACGAATGGTTCATTGACATCATTGAACCTGATCGCACGATCCCAATCGTAATGAAACGGACGAATCATCGTGTGGGCTACGTCCTGCATTTTCTGGCCGATGCGGCATCAAGAGGTCGCAAGTTGACTCCAGAGAGGGTGACAGAGTTCGACCTTAGCCCACCGGACTAAGTGCCTGAATTCCATGTATTCGCTTGGGAAGCCACGTTCACCACACACGGTTCGCGGCTATATCACCTGTATCCTTTCGATCATCAACTGGGCTTACCTCCAGGGCTGGCTTCCAGCACCGGTTCGAATTCGAAAAATCAAAGTTGGAAAAATGAAGGTGATGAAGGGGAGGCCAATCACAGAAGTCGAGTTCAAACGGATGCTTCAAAAGGTCCCGGATGTTGTCGGAGAAAAAGCTTCACAATCCTGGAAGTATTTGCTCTGGGGCTTATGGCAATCGGCTCTTCGGCTAAACGAATTGATGCACGTCTCGTGGGATATACCTGGGACAATCAGACCAATATGGAAAAAAGATTCACTACCAGTTCTGGAAATCCCGTCAACAATGCAGAAGAACGATACCGAGGAGGAGATTCCGCTGCTTTCTTGGTTTGAGAAAGTTCTGCTCGAAACACCGGCAGAGCAAAGGACGGGCTGGGTTTTCAACCCAGACTCACTGCTACTTAAGCTCGGCCGCAACGTTCAACCGAGGCGGCCGAAGTCTGACTGGGTCGGAAAAATCATCGGGAAGATCGGTGAGAAGGCCGGCATCATCGTCGAGCATGCGGATGAACGTACCGGGCGGCCTATCAAGTATGCCACGGCACATGACCTACGGAGATCCTGCGGTGAACGGATGAGAAATGCTGGAGTGCCACCGCTTCTCATTTGCCGAATCCTTCGTCATGCCTCCTGGGAGACAACTAGAAAGCACTACGCTCCTGGAGATGTTCAGCAGGATGCTGCAATGCTCAAAAAGCTGCTGAGCCCGGCTCCTGAAACCGCTAGCCAGAGGCAGGCCTCTAAGTCGGAAGGCGGTACAGACCACACAACTCATAACCAGGACCGATGAGTTGGCCGGCCAGCTCAATCTTCAGGTTTTTCGTGTCCAGTGAGGTGGACCCCAATTGTTGGACAGGTTTTGGGGTTGGTTAAGGTGAGACCAACGGCCCGCGAAGACCCCTCACAGGTCTCGCGCGGCCGTGGGGCTACGGACACGTATCGGGTCAGAAAAGCGGTTTCCTGAGTAA
>DASXLL010000032.1:0-13181 GCA_036496265.1 Pirellulaceae bacterium
GAAGTCTCACACTATGATCTGGCCGCGACGGTAGAATCTATCAACGAACGTCCACGGAAATGTCTCAATTACCAAACTCCCAGCGAGGTTTTCTTCGGTAATTCCAACTCTCGCCGTTGCGATTGAGATTGGATCGTGCCAGTTATGCGGACGCTTCAGTTGAAGCATCTGCGGTAGAAGCCTTCGGCATGGACGCCGAGGCTCGTATCGCCGCCTCCCGCATGTGGTCTGAATCCTTTAGAAGATGACCATAGACTTTATAGATCATCGTCAAATCCGCGTGCCCCGCAAGTGTCGCCATCGTGACGGGATCGATTTTCCCTTTAGTCAGCCCGTGGTGAATGTAGCTGTGGCGAAACCAGTAGAGGACCGGACGGTAGCCGAGCGTGTCTTTCATTCTGCCGAACCTGCACCCGATGGACATCGCCGTCCACGGTTCCCCACGGGTATTTCTCAGAAGCGGACCCTCAGGATACTTCACCGCTTGCCTAGCAAGTATCGCGTAGCACTCGTCATCCAAGAAAATGACCCTCGCCCGCTTCTTCCCCTTGGCTTCCTTCTTTGGGAAGACCACGGTTTTGTTTTTCTGAATGTGCCGCTTCTCGATCCTCGTCAGCTCTTGAGGGCGGGCTCCCGTTTTCCAGGCGATCAGCAACACATCCTTGAAGGATTGGTCCTTCACCAGCTTGAGGATTGCAGCATACTCCTCAGCCGACAGAACACGGTTTCTCGATTCTGGCGTTGGCTTGTCCAAACCACGAACAGGATTGACGGTAAGCCCTGCCTTCTTATTCGCCCAATTAAACGCCCTACGGATAGCGGTGACCATTCCAGCTTTGTATGTCGGACCCCATTCGTCGTGGCTTCCGAGCCATGTTTCAACCGTTGCCGCGTTGAGATCCACGATCCGGCAATTGGGAACTCCGTCCTTGAACCTTTGGAGAGCCGCACGATACCATTCATAGCTGGCGGGACGGTGTTTCTCGGTCCATTCCAAGAACGCATCCAGTACCGCCCAAACGGTGTCAGAAGGGGCGATGACGGCCTTGTTCGCCATCAGCTCATGAAAGCGGTCCTTGGCCTCTTTCTTGTCAGCTCCGAGGTTATGGCGAGTACCATTGATCGTCACGAACCATGCATTTCGTTCCTTCCGCCACCACGGTTTCGGATTTCTGGCCATGTTTCACTCATCAGGAAAGAGTCGGATTCAGTACCGATTCTATCCCCAAAGGATTGAAAAAGCCAATAAAACCACATGCCCTCGTAGCTCAGCTGGATAGAGCAAAGGATTTCTAATCCTTAGGTCGCGTGTTCGAATCACGCCGGGGGTACTCCCATTGTGTCTCGACCATGGCAACCAGCTATTCAAGTTTCTCACGTTCCTTTTCCTGGTCGTCATCGTCCTCCTCCACGACTGAAATGGCCCAGGCGGGATAGGTATCATCGCGGCCGCGGGCGGCGTGCCAGAGAATGCGGTTGAGGGTGTCTTCGTCGGCGGCGTCAATGTCGTCGAGCGGCTGCTTGATGGACATCTCGGCCCAGTAGCGCTGCCGTGGGTCACGAATACTGGCGAGCGGCGGATTGAGCTGGTCGAGCGGAATGATGTTGGGGACGCCGTTGTAGGGCGTGAAATCCGGCTTGTCGGTGAAGCAACTGGCCATGGGCGTCGCGGACGCATCGAACTGGTTCATTGGCGGAAGGCCCAGAATGAGCTCCATCGTGCGGACCATGCTGGTCTGGTTGTACTGCGTGCTATCGAGGTCGCCGCGGCGCGTGTAAGGGCTGATTACGAGTGCGACCGTGCGGTGGCCATCGATATGGTCGAAGCCGTTTTGGGGATCGTCTTGAACGACAAAAATGGCGGTTTCCGGCCAGTATTTGCTGTGACTGACGGCTTCGACGATTTGGCCCAGGGCGAGGTCGTTGTCGGCGACAGTCGCGGCTGGCATGGGCGTCCCGGGGCGAGTGCCGGCGGTATGATCATTCGGCAGCAGCATGATCATGAAGTTCGGCAGATCGCCGTTTTTCTCATAGTTCTTCAGCTCGTTGATAAACTGCTCGGCACGGTGCACATCGGGCACAGTACCCCCAAAGCCAGCGGCTGTGGGGCAGATGTATGGCTGGATGGTTTTGATCGCCGCCGTGGAGCGGATGTTGATTTCGCCGCGCTTCTCAGTAAAGTCGCGGTAGCAGTTCAGAAAATTCGGCTTGGGCTTTTTGGTGGGATCTTTCCACTCGATCGTGGTCTGTGTGAACTCGCCATAGACGCGGAGTGTTTTTTTGTGGGCCAGCACGTTGTCCCAAATGAAGCCGGTTGGCGCGTAGGCCATGGCGTCGCCGCCCCAATAGGGATAGCTGCGGGGCCAGCCGCCGAATGATTTTTCAAGGTAGTCGGTAACATAGGCTTCATTGGTCCACTGATGGCCGTCGGCGCTGAGCACGCCGCTGCAATAAAAATTGTCGAGCAGCACGAACTCATCCACGATTTTGTGGTGGTTGGGCGTCACCTCGCGCCCATAGATACACAGCGAGGGATCGCCTTCGCCTCGTTCAATATCGCCAAAAACCTGATCGTAGGTGCGGTTCTCCTTGATGATGTACAGAACGTGCTTAATGACCGAAGGCTCACCGTGGCGCTCTGGGATCGGCCGCGGGAGTTGGTCGGGACGGGGCGACGCGAGGGCACTGATTGACTCGGTAAGCCGGTTGTTGGCGAGAACAGTTTGCGTTTGTTCGGCGAGCTGTGAAATGCTGGGTAGTCCGATCATGGAGACGCTGCCCAGGTAGTCATGCGAGTTGTAGCCAAACGCTTCTTTGCCGGCGCCTTTCCGAGTGCCTTTCCAATCTTGATTGCGGGAACCGGTGCCTTTGACGTTGGCCACGTAAAGCTCGCCGCTCTTGGCGTTGAGGGCGATCCCCGCGGGATACCAGCCAGTGGGAAAGCAGCCAAGGAGCTTGCTCTTGCCGGGACTAAACTCGATCACGGCGACGGCGTTGTTCGTTCCATTTGATACGTAAGCCGTTTTGCCGTCGGGGCTGATCGCGATCGCATTAGGCGTGCTCCCAAACAGCAGTTTTTCGGCCGGCCGCGTCGATATCGTCTCCACGACCTTGTTGCTTGATGCCTCGATCACCGAAATCGTGTCGCTGTTGGCATTCGCGACGAGGACGTGCCGCCCATCGGGCGTCGCGGCGATACCGCTGGGATGAAGACCGACTGGTATTTGCGCGATTTCGCGAGCGGCAGTCAGATCAACGACCGACACAGAGCCCTCAGAAGCAATATGGCGGACAGGATCGACGATGACGTGCCCCGCTGTGCCCGATTCGGCTGTCGTATCGGACTTGCTCGGATGCCGGCCAGCCCAGTTCGTTACATACGCCAAGTTGCCGACGAGCGCCACGGCGTACGGCGCATTGCCAACCGAGATTTCGTGGACGATCTTGCCCGTGGAGAGGTCAATTTCTGCCAGAGAATTCCGCATATTGCAAACACCCCAGAGCGTCTTGCCCGCCGCGTCGATGGCCAGGCCGCCAGCGGCATTCTTCGCGTCGGAATCGTTCTTGGCGGTCTGCTTTTTCGGCTCCTGAGGACCCGCGGGGCCCGCCGCGACATCGTCTCCTCGCGGAGCGCTGAGCGAGGGAATGCGAATCGGAGTCTTCGTCTCGAGCTCTCCATGGTCCTCGACGTCGAAAACAGCGATTGAGCCGCGAATGCTGGAGGCGTAAAGCCTTTTCCCGTTAGGCGAAAACACCAAGCCGCAAAAACTGCCGCCACCATGCGAGACACGGGATGCAATCTTGCCGGTCTTTGGGTCAATCAACGTCACTTTGCTGTTTTCCAGCACAGCCAACCAGCGGCCATCCGGCGACAATGCCACATCGGTCGGTCGGCCGCTGAACGTGACTTGCCGGCCGGCCGGCGAAAGCACCTGGTTCGTGGGGACGACGATTTTGCCGTCGGCTGAGTCGCCCGTGCGGAGCTGGTCATAGTTCGGGCCGGAGATTTTTGCCGAGGGAGGAGAGGCGTCTTGCGATCGTGCCGAGCAAACGAGCAGCAAGATCAGCGGTATGACCAGGCAGTGGTGGGCAAAGCCCATCCTACGAAGATGGCAATTCATTGGTCGGCCCTTGGCACATCAAAGCGGAAACAGGGTCAAGATAACGGCGCAGCGCGGCGATTAACAGGCGTTTTGCGAGCCAAGGCGCCGATGGGCAATGCCGCGCTTGGCTCCCCACGAAAAATCGCTCGGCGAAACGAACGAAATCCAGCCGCAGAGCATGAGCCAGTGGAACAGAAACAGGTTCATCGTCCATTCGTTGGCCAAATGGAAGAAAACAACGATGATGAGACAAACCAATCGTGTTTCGCGAAACCAAATAAAAAACGGCGCGAGCGTTTCCGCCAGCAGAACCGACCACGTGATGCAGACAACGACCCAAGGCGTGTCAAAGACCCAAGCCGGGACGTAAAACCGCCCAAAAAGATCGTCGAGCCGGCTGACGTAGTACAGGGCGCTGCCGTTGAGCCACATCGTGCCGCCAAGCTTAATCAGGCCCGACGACAAGAACAGCGCAGCCATTTCGATTTGGAATAGACGCAGAGGCCAGCCAGGGGCCAGATAACGATCAGGGCTCGTCGGGGTGCCATGCCACCAGCGGCGAATGAGCGAATTGACCGACCAACATTGCCCGCTCGGCAACAAAATCACGAAGAAGCTCAGCATCCGCATCAGGACGTCTTCGCCGTCGTCGATCAAGTCGTTGCGAATTTGGAAGGACACGATCCAGGCGAACAACAGCAATGCATTCACCCGCGGTAGCAAGCCGATCAGCAGCGCTATCGCATGAGCCACAGCCAGGAGCCAACAGATGTGAATCGCGGCGGAGGTTTGCGGTGTGTAAGCCAGGATCGAGAGCGAATACGGGTGGGCAATTCGGAGGGCAGCCTCCAGCGGCAGCACGCCTTTATCGGTGAAAAAACGATCCAGGTCCGGATAGAGAACCGCAAAGTGAATCAGAACCAGCGATGCGAACGCGATCCGAATTGCCGCACAAACGCGGGCGTCGCACGGTTCATGAAAGAACCGCTGCCAGCCGCGAGTGAACGCGGCCCAGGTCGATCGCAGGTTCCACGGGGCGGGATTCATTCGAACTTCTCGATCGTCAGGACCCAACCCTCGTTGAACGGCATCGGATCGCGGACGCTCCGCCAAGGCCGCTCACTGGGCGGCGGAGTGATGGCTTCGGTATAGATGACGCGAACCTCCGCGCCTTGATCGGCATTTTCAAAGTCAGGCCGCGAAGCGCGGGCGATTTCCCTGCACCACGGCTCCCAGGCGGGCGCGCTGGGCTGCAACCATACGTGGTCGTACCACTCGAAGCGTCGATGGCCGACCCATTTTTCCCACAGCGAGACCTTGGTCCAATCTGGGCCGTGCCATTCACGATGTTCGCCGTCGCGATACGTGATTTCGGCGCGCAGGCGGTTGTTGATGTGATCGGGCTGGGGCGCGAACAGGTTCCATGGGCCTTGTTTAACGCCGAGCCGAACGAGCACCGGCAGGAGCGAATCGCGCAGCGCCGACGGCGACTGCGGCAGCGTGTCGATGATGACAACTGCCACCACCAGGGCGATAAAGGCGTTGAGGAAGTAGAGTCGCCAGGGCACGGAAGCAGTGAGGGCTGAATGGTGGGTGATATAGCGAGAATGACCCGCCTAACAAGTTTAGGACATGCTTGGCACAATGGTGGAAATCGATTTTGCCTGCAAAGCTACAAAATGACTGCAAAAACGCTGATTCGCGATTGTCAGGCTGTTTTATCAACCGGCACTGTCAAAACGAATGTCCTCATCGAGGGCGCCAAGATCGTCGCTATCGATGCGGCTGCGCATGCGGCGGCGGATGAAACCGTGGACGGCCGCGGGCTGCATTTGTTGCCGGGAGTGATCGATGACCAGGTGCATTTTCGCGAGCCGGGACTGACGCACAAGGAGGACTTACACACGGCGACACGGGCCTGTGCCAAAGGCGGCGTCACCACCTTTCTGGAAATGCCGAATACGGTGCCCGCGACAATTACGCAGCAGCGACTAAACGAAAAACTAGCTTTGGCCGCGAGCAAGTGCCTGGTGAACTTCGGTTTTTATATCGGGGCGACACCGCATAACTTGAAGGAGCTGGCAAAAGCGACGCGTACGCCCGGTATCAAGATTTTTATCGGCTCGAGCACGGGCGATTTGCTGGTCGATGATCAGGCGATGCTGGAGGCCATTTTTGCTGAAACGACGCTCCCTATTTGCGCTCACTGCGAAGATGAAGCGACGGTGCGGGCGAACGCAGAGGAATATGCCGGCACGACCGACGTCGCCGATCACAGCCGAATTCGCGATCACCGTGCAGCGCTATTCGGAACCTGGCGCGCGACCGACCTGGCCATTCGCCACGAGCATCGCTTTCACGTGCTGCACGTTTCGACAGGCCGCGAAACGGATTTGCTGGCCGCTCATCACGATTTGATCACCGCCGAGGCCTGTCCGCATCATTTGTTCTTCAACACAGACGATTACGCTCGCCTGGGAACGCTGGTGCAGATGAATCCCTCGCTGAAAACGGCGGACGATAACCGTCGCTTGTGGCAGGCGCTTCTCGATGGCCGCATTCAGGTGATCGCGACGGACCATGCACCGCATACGCTCGAAGAAAAGCGAAAGCCGTATTCGCCGGGGCACGGCGGCTCGCCGTCGGGGCTCCCGGCGGTCGAAAACTCGCTGGCCTTGATGCTGAACGAGGTGAATCGCGGCCGCTGCACGATCGAGCAAGTGGCACACTGGATGTGCGACGCACCAGCCCGCGTCTGGGACATCGTCAACAAAGGCCGCATCGCCCCCGGCTACGACGCCGACCTGGTCCTTGTCGATTTGCAGAAGTCCGCGACAATCCGCAATAGCGAACAGGAGACCAAAAGCCGCTGGTCGCCCTGGGATGGTGTCACGCTCACCGGCTGGCCCGTGCGTACCTGGGTCATGGGCCGCGAGGTTTTTCGAGACGGCCGCATTGATGATTCCGTCCGCGGTCACGAAGCAATCTTTGACCACCAGCGTGGTGGCTACTGGAAGACACAAAATGACGAATGACGAAGCACGAATGACCAACAATCACGTGTTATTCGCGCATCCTCATTGGTCATTCGGATTTCGTCATTCGTCATTATCATTCTGAGGAAAAATGTCAGATCCATTGCTGCCGGTCCTGTTGATTCTCCGCTACATGCACATCCTCGGCGCCATCGCGCTAATGGGCGGCACGATTTTTATGCGATTCGCCCTGCGGCCGGTCGTGGTGGGACTTGCGCCGGACACCAAGGCCGCGATTCACGAGCAGGTGCGTACTCGCTGGTCGAGATTCGTGATGCTGGCCTCGGCCCTGATTCTGATCAGCGGCATCGCCAATCTGGGCCTGGCATCTCGGTATGAAATTGACCCGGTTTTTGGCATGTCCTACCACATGGTGGTGGGAATCAAATTCCTCCTTGCCCTGCCAATTTTCTTCATTGCGGCCCTGCTGAGCGGCCGCACCAATGCGGCGAAGCGGATGCAGGAAAACGCCGAATTCTGGATGAACCTCAATCTGACGTTGGCTCTCGTGATGGTCCTGATGGGCGGCTATTTGAAATTCGTCCCGCGGAAGCCAAAGGCGGAAAAGCCGGTTCAGGCAACAACTTGGCGAGCGGGGGACGTAAGTCCCCCGGTAACTCGGCGCCACCAGGAGGCCTGATTCTGGAAATGCCAGCGAAAAGCTTCCGTTTTCGGCGTCGGGAAATTAAAGTGAGCAGAAGTGGCGAGTACGGATGCTCGCTGAAGTGATCTCGGATGTCGGTGGTGAGTTCGCTTGCCATATGGCAGGCCAGGGGCCTGTCCCACTTTCCAGCAGGCCAGACCTGCCCCATGTGCTATGAACGACCGCGCCCGCGCCTCGGATGTTTTGCGGAAGGCTCGTGCCATTCTGGCCGAGCGGTTGACGGAGCGAATCAACGAGCAATCCGATGAATTGCTCGACGACGCTCGCGGCGACTCATACATGAACGAGATTGAGTCGCTGTACGACGAGCTGGGAACGAAGCTCTCGCACGTCAGTCAGATGCTCTCGAATCTGCCGGCGGAAGAGCCGCCTAGTCAGCCGCACGCTCAGCAGCCGCAGACGCAAACAGCGGTGGCTCAGCATTCGCCCGAAAACACGTTCACGGTCGCGACCGAGCCCGCGCCAAATTTTGACGGCATAACGCAGTACACCCTGCCGGGAATTGCGGGGCCGACGATCGTGGCCATGCCGGCTCTCCCCGCGCCAAAATTCGTCGAGCCGCCCAAGCATCGGGCGACCCATTCGGCCCTGCAGGCTTTCGCCGCTCAAATTCAAGCCGGCGACTTGCTCGCGGCTGGCCGCACGCTCGCCGGATTGTTCGATGTCGAAGAGCCCCGGGCGATCGCCTGTGCCGCAACATTCGCTCAGCGCGTCCGCAGCGAGGCGGCTTTCTTCCGGAAGGTTATGGAGCTGCGGCATGAGCTCCACAGCAGCAATTCGCAACGGGCGCTCCTCTTGCTGCTCGATTGCTTCGGCCTTTCCCGCGGCGAATCGGCAGAAATTGTTCGCAACCTGCAGCGCAAACGCCGGCTGATGGGCTAGACTAGTCGTCCGCAATCATTGGTCATTCGGACTTCGTCATTCGTCATTTAGAACCACGATGGACGGCAAAGCCAAAAAACGCGTCAAAGTCATCAAGCAGAAACTGCAGCTTCTGCGTCAAAAGCTCGCCGGCGCAAAGCGTCAGGATGATGAGCCGGGTGAGGTGAAAAAGCTCGAGCAGGAGATCGCTTCCTTAGAGGCCGAAGCCACCAAGCTCCGCGGCTAACAGACGGATCCGCATCATCTGCGCCAATCGCGGTTCTTCATTGTCCTTTGAACCGCTTCACGACTTCCACATACTGCTTCGCCAGCGACTCAATCCGTTTCATATCGCCGGCAGCGACGGCTTTGGCTTCGACGAGGGAGCCGCCAATCCCCAGGGCGCAGGAGCCGGCTTTCAAAAATTCCTCGGCCGTGTCGAGGTTGACGCCTCCCGTGGGCATCATGCGGATTTGGGGCAGTGGAGCCCGCAGAGCTTTGATGTATTTGGGACCGGTCAGCTCGGAGGGGAAAATCTTGACGATGTCCGCGCCCGCTTGCCACGCGGTGACGACTTCAGTGGGTGTTAATGCACCGGGCATGACCAGCTTGCTGTAGCGGCGGCACAGTTCAATCACTTGCGTGTTTACGGCCGGCGAGACAATGAACTCCGCCCCCGACAAAATCGCGGCCCGCGCCGTCTCGCAGTCCAGCACGGTGCCCGCTCCGAGCAAGATCTTGTTACCGAGTTTCGCCGCGACTTTCTCCAGCACCTGCGTCGCCCGCGGCACCGTAAAAGTCACTTCCATCACCTCGACGCCTCCCGCGACGAGGGCCTCGGCCACATCGACGAGCAGATCGGGGCTTTCGGCGCGAATGACGGCGACGATGGTTTTGTCGAGGACGCGATCGAGGGGGCTGGGCACGGGTGATAGTTCTCTGGTTGGTTAGTTTTGGAGGCAAAGGTTTCCACGACCGACTGTTTCAGTACCGAGTACTAAGTACTGAGTACTGATGCCAGTACCAGGGTTGACCGCCGGGGCATCATTCCGGCGTCGAGCTCGGTCCACCCGGATTTCTTTTGCCCGCCGCGCTTGGAATTGGTGGTGGAGGTTCTCCAATTACCCGCTCATAAATCTCTCGAACACGCTCCGACCATGTTTTCGCGGTTCGCATGTTCCGCACGCCCGACCGCGGCATGATCATCGAACGTATAAACTCGACTATCATTTTTCGCAACTCGGTACCAGCCGCATAAAATCGACCAAACTCATCTTTCGCCAAATACTTCCGATCGTAGGCGGCTGTGAGGTGCGACTGCGTCTCCATTAGGCTGCCGATGGCATAGCCGAGGAAAATCACAAACTCCTCTTGCGTCCCCCGGCCGAAGCCTTCTGCAATATTCGACATTACCGACTCCGACGAGTCGTTGATTTGAACCGTCAGTCTTTGGTCTTTCGCAAATGTACCCTCCTTCGTTCGCCAAAAAATCTCCCGCGACCACTCGCGGGATTTTTTCCAAATTAGCAGGTTGGTGAAGTCGCGAACGCCGGACATCGAAGTTCCCTTAAAAATCGTTTCTACCTGCTGTCACGGCAGTCAGGTCAAAGTACCGAGTACCCAGTACTTGGTACGCAGCAACAATGAATATGATAGAAGTGACCAACTGAATTCCGCTATATTGCCCCACTGCAGTTCTCTCCTAGCGGAGGCACACCAATGAAACCGTTCTTGCTCTCGTGTTTCACCACTGCGTTCCTGCTTGCAGGTCTTGCCACCGCTCAAGACGCAACCGGTCCTCAAGACGAAATCCAGAAGCTGCGGGGCGAAGCCCAGCGAGTCGAGGCGGAGATAACACGCCTCGCCGCCCACTTGCAACAATTGAAAGAACAACTTGCCAAGATCGAAGCCCAACAACGTGCCGCCAATCAGGTCCCAACGCCCGTCCTCCGTTTTCCGGCTGGCATTGAGCGGGCCATGATGGGGGAAGCGGTTCCGCGTCGAAGTCAATTTCCCAGCCGCGACGAGGGAATTTTTGATAACAAACGTGGCGGACCTGATCGATCTGAGCCACAGATCACGCCGCGAAAATAGACCCATGATGGAACGCAACGCCGGACTGCAAAAGGACTTGCGGCGGTTGCAGGCCGCCGGTCAAAGATTTTTTGAACTTGCCGGTCGCGGCTGCCGTAGTCCAAATCAAGCACTGGACGCTTCTTTGGCCCACGCTGGGCCACCAGAGTCCTTTGTCCAGAATTCCGAGCCCTCAGCTCTGATTTGGGCGTCAAGCTGGACCGATCCCTCAGAAGCTGCATAATTACTAGAGGCCACTCCCTGGGAAAACTTTGCGTACTTTTTCGCGCTAGACATGCATACGATGTCAGCCGAGACTTGGGCTCAGCTCATTACGGGTTTGGGCCTGTTGCTCGGTTTGCTGATCGTGGCGGTGCTGGTGGTGCAAAGGTTTCGGGGTGGTACGGCTGAGAGGGGATCCGCGGCGAAGGAACTGGCTGCAAATTTCGAAGAAATGCGTTCGCGCGGTGACATTACCGAGGCGGACTACCGAAGAATACAGTCGGTGCTGGGAGATTCCCTCCACCGTGAGCTAAAGGACGACAAGAACAAGGCTTAGAGCAAAAAGCACGGTCGGTCCGGCCAATCGGCTGGCACCGCTTGTGCCGGGCGGGTAGAACTATCTCGCCATGCTGGCTTTGCGTCCGGGCGCTCGCGGTCTGGCCTTTGAGGCTGGCGGCTGCCGAATGTTTGTGGGACCGTTTACGCTCGACAGTAACGGACAGGGAAGCCCCGAATGGGCCTGCGGGTGAATCCACTTCACCAGCAGGCTTCGAGCAGCATTTGACCTCGAATCGCCGCTACAAGCGCTTCCCAACGGGCAGCGCGGCGGAACACCAAGGAGTGACCATGCCCGCAGGTAAGGATCTGACAGGAGGCCGTCGTGGGGCGAGCACCACGAAGAAGAATGCCTTCTGTTCGTTCTGTCGCAAGAGCTACCGAGATGTCGGCCCGCTAGTCGAAGGACCTGGCGACGTTTACATCTGCGGCGAATGTATCGACCTTTGTCAGTCGATTCTCGAGCAGGAACAGCGCCGCCGCGGCACGACCAAGCCGCTCTTCACCCGCATTCCGACGCCGAAAGAAATCGTCACGCAGCTCGACCAATACGTCGTCGGCCAGACCTACAGCAAACGCATCCTGGCCGTCGCGGTTCACAACCATTACAAGCGACTCTCGCTCGGCTTCGAAGGTTCGGATGTCGAAATCGAGAAATCAAATATTCTGATGGTCGGCCCGACGGGCTCGGGCAAGACGCTGCTCGCCCGCACGCTCGCCCGCGTCTTGAACGTGCCTTTCGCGATCGGCGACGCGACGACGCTGACCGAAGCGGGCTACGTTGGCGAAGACGTTGAGAACCTGCTCCTCAAATTACTTCACGCCGCGGACTTCGATCTCGAAGCGGCCCAGCGCGGCGTTTTGTACATCGACGAGATCGACAAGATCGGCAAGACGAGCCAGAACGTCAGCATCACGCGCGACGTGTCTGGTGAGGGCGTGCAACAGGCCTTGCTGAAGATGCTGGAAGGGACCGTTGCGAACGTGCCGCCGCAAGGTGGCCGCAAGCATCCCGAGCAGCAGTATATTCAGATGGACACGACGAATATCCTCTTCATCTGCGGAGGAACGTTCGTCGGCATCGAAGACATCATTCGCAAGCGGCTGGGCAAAAAGACGATGGGCTTTGGCTCGGCTTGCGGCGATAAGAACGAGCAAGAGTTGGCCGACATTTTGCCGCAAGTGCAGACCGAAGACATTTTGGAGTTCGGCATGATTCCCGAGCTCGTCGGCCGCCTGCCGGTGATCTCGTCGCTCGCGCCGCTTGATCATCCGGGGCTTGTCCGCGTGCTCACCGAGCCAAAAAACGCGCTGCTCAAGCAGTATCAAACGCTGTTCGAGATGGAAGACTGCCACCTGGAGTTTTCCGAGAGCGCGCTAAGTGCCATTGCTGCCAAGGCGCTGAAGAAGGGGACTGGCGCCCGCGGTCTGCGGTCGATCGTCGAGCACGTCATGGTCGATATCATGTACGAGTTGCCCGATCAACCGAAGGGATCGAAGTTCGTCATCGATCAAGACATCGTGCTCGGCCGCCGGCCGCTGTTCCCGATGCAGGAACCGATGCAGAAAAGCGCATAGTAGGTCCCGCCCGCCGGGCGGGACCCCCGTGGGGTAGGCTTCCAGCCTGCCCTGAAAAAACTCGTTCCCACGCTCCGCGTGGGAACGCACTGGTTTGACGCTCCGCGTCATGCGTCTCCATGCGCGTCTCTCTCTGCATCATCGCGAAGAACGAAGAGCAGCGGCTGCCCAAGTGTCTCGGCTCCGCCGCCGATCTGGTCGATGAGACGATCGTCGTCGATACAGGCTCAACCGACGCGACGAAACAAATCGCCGCTCAGTACGGCGCCAAGGTCATCGACTTCCCCTGGTGCGACGACTTCGCCGCCG